>JAAUSF010000230.1 GCA_012033255.1 Cyanobacteria bacterium RU_5_0 | reverse complement strand
CACTCCCTCACTCCCTCACTCCCTCACTCCCTCACTCCCTCACTCCCTCACTCCTCACTCCCTCCCTCACTCCCTCACTCCTTGACCTATGAACCTCCCAATCTGGATCACGGTTTCTCGTCTCTTCGGCGTTCCGCTTTTGCTCTATTTACTCTATCAACCCACTGAGCAAACCCGTTGGATTGCACTAGTTATCTTCCTAATTGCTGCCGGAACAGACTGGCTAGATGGGTATCTAGCACGGAAGCTCAATCAAGTAACGGATTTGGGCAAATTCCTTGACCCGTTAGTGGATAAGTTGCTGGTGTTAGCGCCATTGCTGTCATTGATTGAACTCAGATTGATTCCAGCTTGGGGCGTATTTTTAATTCTGGCGCGAGAATTGACGATCGCAGGCTGGCGCGTTAATCAAGCTACGATCTCAGGCGCAAATATTTGGGGCAAACTGAAAACCGTAACGCAAATTGTGGCGATCGCCCTCCTGATCGCTCCGCTTTCTCCCGCCTGGATACTTCCCTCCCTCATCGCCTTCTGGACTTCCGTTGCCCTCACACTCCTCTCAGGCGCAATTTACCTGTTGCCCCAACCCGCTACAGACACTCAGGAAGCCAGATAAAAAACGCATCTAGTTTTTCATCACCAAGACACCCAGAACAAAATCAAGACTGGATTTTCTTCATGTCTTTGTGTTTAGTTTCAATGTGTTTAGTTTCAATTCCTTAGTCGCGATCGAGTTAGCTGCAATGGATAGAATAGATTCCTGGCAAAGAAAGCACTTCCGGAATCTCTATGCAAGAACTGACCCATCCGATTTCTGCCTCTACCCGTACCGATTTAGAAGCCTTCTGGATGCCATTCACTGCAAATCGGCAATTTAAGGCAAATCCGCGCATTTTTGTGTCTGCAAAAGATATGCACTATACCACTGACGATGGTCGGCAAGTGTTGGATGGGACGGCAGGCTTGTGGTGTGTGAATGCGGGGCACTGTCGTCCGCAAATTGTTGAGGCGATTCAGAAACAAGTCGCGACTTTGGATTATGCGCCTGCGTTTCAGATGGGGCATCCAGGCGCGTTTGAGCTAGCCGATCGCCTGGTAAAGCTGTTGCCAGGGTTTGACCATGTGTTCTTCACGAACTCCGGCTCGGAAGCGGTGGATTCGGCAATGAAGATTGCGATCGCCTATCACCGAGCGTGCGGTCAAGGAATGCGCCAACGCTTTATCGGGCGAGAACGCGGCTATCACGGAGTCGGATTTGGTGGCATCTCAGTGGGTGGCATTGGTTCTAACCGCAAATTCTTCGGAAGCTTGCTTACTGGTGTCGATCACCTGCCTCATACACATAATCTGGAACATAACGCCTTTAGTCGTGGACAGCCTGAATGGGGCGCACCATTAGCGGATGAACTAGAGCGGATTGTCGCACTTCATGATGCCTCTAATATTGCGGCGGTGATTGTCGAACCTGTTGCGGGTTCAACAGGCGTATTAATTCCACCAAAAGGCTATCTAGAACGCTTACGGAAAATTTGCGACAAGTACGGCATCTTGTTGATTTTCGATGAGGTGATCACGGGCTTCGGACGATTGGGAGCCAGTTTTGCGGCTGAGTATTTTGGGGTGATGCCAGACTTGATCACTGTCGCCAAGGGAATCACCAACGGAACAGTGCCAATGGGAGCCGTGTTTGCCCGTCAGGGAATTTATGAGGCGTTCATGCAAGGGGCGGAGAATGCGATCGAACTGTTCCACGGCTACACTTACTCTGGACATCCCGTTGCCTGTGCTGCCGGACTCGCCACGCTCGACGTTTACCAACAAGAAGGACTGTTTCAACGCGCTCGTGACTTGTCAGAGTACTGGGAAAATGCCGTTCATTCGCTCAAAGGATTGCCCCACGTCATCGACACGCGCAGCCTTGGACTCGTTGCCGGAATTGAACTAGAGTCGATTTCGGGTAAACCTACGGCTCGTGCCTTTGAGTGTTTCTTGCGTTGCTATCAACGCGGCTTACTCATCCGCACTACCGGCGACATCATTGCCCTTTCGCCGCCTCTGATGCTTGAAAAACACCACATTGATCAGATGTTTGGGCTACTGGCAGATGTCTTGCGAGATCTTCCTTGAGAAACATTTTCTGTAGAATGGGCACTGCCCATCAAACCGTAAAATGCTTCTGTGCCAAACCTTTGTGGGCGATGCCCACCCTACGATTTGTGGTTCATTCATCTGAAAACTGCTGTAAGATTGGGAGCAAGCTAGAAAATCCGAAAAATTCGCCTCTTAAAGTTCTGAATCGATCGCCAATCAATGAAAGAATGAGCAGAAAGCCGATCGATATTGGTATTCTTTAGGTTAACTTTTAAGTCCAGTTACTTAGTATCAGTTCACCAACCAATGACCTTGCAATTACGTGTTTACGTTCCGCCTCATCCTCTGATCCAGCATTGGCTTGCGGTCGCTCGCGATGAGGCAACTCCTCCAGTATTGTTTCGCAGTGCGATTACGGAGTTGGGACGTTGGTTATCTTATGAGGCCACTCGTGAATGGTTGCCAACCTTGGATACCGAGGTTAATACACCTCTGGCTGGCTGTCCAGCGACGTTTATCAATCCAGAAGTGCCAGTCGCCGTTGTTCCCATTCTCCGAGCAGGGTTGACCCTATTGGAAGGCGCACAAACGCTGTTGCCGCTAGCATCGACCTATCATATTGGGATAGTTCGGAATGAGGAAACGCTAGAACCCAGTGTTTATCTTAATAAACTTCCAATACAATTTAATTCGCAAACCAGAGTGCTAATTACTGATCCAATGCTGGCAACTGGCGGCACGATTATGGTAGTGATGGATGAGTTGACGAAACGTGGCGTTGATCCAGCCTTAGTGCGAATTATTTCAGTTGTGACGGCTCCGCCTGCTTTGCAAAAACTCAACACTGCCTATCCGGGGTTGGTCGTTTATACGGCAGCGATCGATGAATACTTGAACGACAAAGGTTATATTGTGCCCGGATTGGGAGATGCGGGCGATCGAACATTTGGCACCTAGTCTTTGGACTTAGCTTAGAATTGCAGAAACAATCTGAACGTTAAACGTATGAGTCAACAGGGAAATTTTGTCGGTGGGTTTCTAGTCGGAACCGTTGTCGGGGGCGTAGTTGGTGGCATCCTCGGTGCAGTGGTAGCCTCACGACTGACCCAGCAAGAGTCGGCTGAGTCTAATCGCGCACTTTCTAAGCTCGATAACAAGCTCGATAATAAGACACCAAAGAAACGTCAGCTTAAAGCCACGACTGAGCAAACTATGGAAGTTGCTCGACGTGGGCTGGAAGATAAGATCGCTCAGTTAAATGATGCGATCGATGATGTCCGTCAACAGCTAGGAGCCGTCAACGGAACAGTCAGAGAAGAAGACGGAGAACGATCGATCGCTAGAGATGCTTGAGATTGGGTGTATTGATTACCTGACTAGCGAGGCTGCGATTCCATCACTTCTGTCAACCGTTCAACCGCACCCGTCAATCGCTCTTGAGCCACGATCGCCGGATCGGGGGCTGGAGTGTCTTCGTCCTCGCGAATAAATTGTCTTTTCGCTGCCTCAAACGAGCGAATCAGCAGGAAGATGACAAACGCAATCACGATAAAGCTCAAGATGGCGGCTATAAACTTTCCATATTTGATGGAACCTGCTGCCAATTGTTCCAAGTCAGTTACTCCGGCAGCTTTCAAGGCAGGGTCTAATAGGGCAGGCGTAATTACATCTGCTACCAGCGAATTAACGATGCCTGTAAAGGCGGCACCAATCACCACACCAACGGCGAGGTCAACCACGTTGCCGCGCATGATGAAATCTCGGAAGTCTGCTGCAAAGCCAGTAGCGGCTCTTCTTCCTCTCCTCACTGCCATAGTTATATTCCTCCAATTTGTGTACTTTCTTAGCGAAACTTAAAACTGTTTGACAACTTAAAAATAGACTACGATAAACTTGCAAATCCTACCACCCCTCTTGACGTCGCTACCGTGTACACACAAGTGGTTGAATCTAACCCAACTCCTACCGAACCGCCCCCTAACCCCCAATTCTGGGGGAACCGAACCGATCAAAGTCCCCCAGAATTGGCAGGGCTGATTTATTGAAAAAAGGAAAATAATTGGTGAATGTCGTGAGCGACTGCTCGGATACCTTTGGTGATCGAGGTAAACCCATTGGCACGAAACAAATTCACAGCAATGGTGCGGATAATGGCAAAGTTCGTCAGGGCATGACCTGCACACAACGGGGCTTGATCTTCAGCCAACACCACGTCTTTGACCCAATGCAGCTTATTCTCTACCTGCCAATGGTCTCGAATCCGATGAGCGAACTGGTCTGCTTCTAAGGTGAGGGAACTGAGATAAAATATCGTTTCCTCAAACGGCTTGCCTGCACGAGTTCCCTTTCGTTCTACTTTGACCACTCGTTGCACTCCGACCCAAGCTGGGTCACGCTGGGTCGGGGGAGGGAGTCCCGTGATTGTCCGTTCAATTTGACGATCACGGCTTCGTTCCCCTTGAGTGTGGCAACTCAAGGGTTGGGACTGCTCAAAGTGGACTTGCACTGCCTCAAACAACTTGCCTTGATTGGCTTTGAGTGTAATCAGATAGTCATTGCCGCTTGAGACAATCTGCTGCACTGTTTTTTTTGAGTGTGCAAAGCATCCATTGAAAAGCACACCCCACTCAGTTGTAAGTGGCTCAGGAGGGTTTGCACCGTGGCAATCTCACTGGTGTGACCATTCCGCATTGGGGCTAGAGCAACCACGACCCCTTGAGTCACACTGAAGGCAGAAACAATGTTGATGAAGTCCTGATAGCAATTGTCATAGTCAATCACACTGGCTTTAATGCCTTTGCCATCCGTGGCAATTTGCTCACTGAGCACCGTGGGGAACGTTTCGCTTGCCCAAGCGTTGAAGGCAACGGTTAATGCCGCAAAGTCTACTCGCACCATGATGCGTCGCAGGGTCGAAAAGGAAGGCAGACGCTGGTAGGGCAACTCCAGCACTTTGAGCAAGACCTGTTGATGCCGTTGCACAAAGTCTTCCAGGGAACGATAGCCCTGGCAACCACTCATTGTTCCCATGATCACCAGCAGGAGAATGACCCACAAAGGATAGCGAGGTTGCGTGCGGAAGTCGGGAATTGGCTTGAGGTGAGTGATCAGGCTCATGGTAGAACTGCGACGATAAACGTTATCCTACTATTCTCATTTTTCTACCCTCAATAAATCAGCCCTGCCCCAGAATTGGGGGATTTAGGGGGCTAGACACCGTTCAATCTCAACCCGATCGACTGGTGTGTACACGGTAGCTTGACGTAGTAGGGTCAAAAATTTTCCACTCGTAAATTTTTCGTTGATTTTGCGATCGGTCGGGGTAGGCCACTGTGTCTATCCTCTCAGTCAGGGCGACCCCGCAGCCGACGCCAGGGCAACCACGCAGGGATTGCCCCGACGCCACTATCCGTCAACGGAAAATTGACAGGTGGCTACGATTTGGAAATTTTAGGGTTCTGCTCCATAGCCAAACTCCCAACCCCTCAGCCTCGCCATCCTTGTTCAGCTTGCTCTAGAACATAGGTAGCCACATCTCGGATCTCTTGCTCTGTGAGACGATCGCGATAAGCTGACATATTATTTTTACCATTGGTGATAATTTGGGCGATCGCCTCCACAGAATCATAGCCGTTTCGCTGCAACGCTTTCAACTTCAAATTCTGGCGTTGCATAATGGAGGGATGAATTGAGGTGAAATCCGATGCAATGCCCTGAATGCAGCTCGACTCATATCCGTAAAAATGGACGGCGGCGCGGTAAACAAAATCACATCTGCGTAGATTGCTCT
>JAAUSF010000083.1 GCA_012033255.1 Cyanobacteria bacterium RU_5_0 | reverse complement strand
GGCATCGGTGAGGTCAGTGTCGTATGCTGGTCGTGTCATTATGGGGTCTCCTGGTAGACCCTTTTACTCTACAATTGCATCCTCACAGAAGCTCAAGGGTGTTCTGATTACTTTTCAAACAGGTTCTGAATCCCTGTTGATGAGTTGAGGGGACAGGGTTTTTTGTAGCAACTGGTTGTTCACTGAGAGAAATTACGATCGCACACTGAAGCCATCAATAATCAACTGCGCTTCAGATAAGTGATCCTGGAAGGGGCTATCTACCCCAAAAAGCGTCAGTTCAGAGAAGACCGTTCCATTGTGCCCTACGAAAGAGACAGCATCAATGACAGCATTCGTCTCGGTTTCACGCGCAATCCAATCGACTTGAACCCTACCATCTGGTAACACTTTGGTATTCTGAAACTCGACATTGCTGAGACTTGTATTGTCTGAAAGCCTTTGCTTAAAGTCTTCTTCAAGCTCGGTGCTCGAAAATTGCCCTTCCAGGGTACGAGCTAATGCAATTCCTTGAAAACGATTGTTTGGTGAATTAAAAATAACACTGCTTCCGTCTAGTTTTTCGGTAGCGTAATTATCGGGGAGGATCAGTTGGAACAGTCCATCTGGATCACGATAGGTCTGCCCCTCAAATTGAGTAGAGGGGGGCGACGGCGGCTCTGTCTCTGGAGGGTCTGTTGATGCCTGTCTGTCTGGATCAGGCGAAGGAGACTGAAAGGTCGTTGAGGATGAAGAATCGTCGCGATCGCCATAGTTTGTCAAGATCCAATAAGCGACCCCACCCAACGCGGCTAAGCCAACCAAAATTCCGATCGCAATCCCAAATATTGCACCGCTACTGGTTCGAGATTGGGATGATAGACTCAATGGACTGGGCGACGGAGCGGAATAGTTGTCTTGATAATTCCCCTGATAATTTTCACCCTGATAACCACCAACAGGTGTGGGCGAGACTGGAGTGGATGGCGGAACCGAATAGTTGCCCTGATAACCACCAACGGGTGTGGGCGAAACTGGAGTGGACGGCGGAACCGAATAGTTGCCCTGATAATCGCCCCGGAATTCTCCACCTTGGTGTCCAGCGGCCGGGGTTGTTGGGCTATAACGCGGTGGGGCAGATGGCTGCACGATCGTCGGCGGTAGAGAGGCAGGATCTTCAAAACTGAACTCTGGACCATTTGCTCCAAGTTGGATGCGATCGTTCGGTTGCAAAGTATGGCTTCCCTGCAACCGTTGTCCATTGATGAAGGTACCGTTGGAACTTCCCAAATCGCTGAGTTCAAAACCTTGAAGTTCAGGTTTATACCGAATGGCTGAATGTCGTCGAGAGACACCTATATATTGCTGAGAGTCCAGCACAATCTGACAACTTGGCTCTCTCCCAACAATAGTGTCTTGAGTCAGATTCAGTTGGTACGTTGGTGCATCTGGGCTGCTCAGCAGTTTGAGAAAGGCGATCTGGGCGTTCGCTGTCATAGCTAATCCAGTTTGAATAAACGGGAATCTAGAGTAAAAAATAAAATGAATTGTTTTTAAACGTTAGATCAAAATCACCAAGACTTGACGTTCGATCGCTTAGTTCGCTAGTAAATCTACCAAAGGAGGACTCGATTCCCGACAGAGTATCGTTCTGGTTGGCAGAATAGCAGAAATGGGAATAGAGCGATCGCCTTCTCGCCATTTTAGTGAGGAACTGACATTGAAACTCCCTGATTTTTATAGGGTGGTCGATTTGGAAGCCATCTGCTGTAATCAGCACACTATTCCACGGGCACACCTGGAAACGATCGAGATTGGTGCTGCAATAGTTGCTGGTACAACAGTTAGATATCGCCAATTTCAAATTCTGGCTGTTCCCTATTCCCCAAACAACCCCATCATAATTTGCAGATAACGCCCAACGGCATGATTTGGATCAAGAGCTTGAGCCTGTTTCCAGGCAACGATCGTCTGTTGGAACTCTCCTTGAAGTGCCCAGAGTTGTCCGGCGAGAGCGTGAAAGTCAGCGTTGGCGTGGTGTAGAGCGAGTGCCTGTTCAATATGCGTTTGGGCGATCGCATAATTCCCGTCGTTTAACTGTTGAATGGCATACCGATAATGCCAAATAGCGCGATCGTGAACTTGAATCAGCGAAGACAAATCGGCTCCGCAGCGTCTACAGAATGGCGCTGTTCGAGGATAATAGGTTGCGCGGCAAACGGGACATTTCATGGAGAAATTAAAAATTAAAAATGGGTTGGGAATTCCAATTTTGCATTTTTAATTTTCTCGGCTGGCATAGTAGAGAAAATCTTCGAGTTCGGATTGGAGAACTTCTAAATCTTCATCAGAATTGCCCTCTGCAACGGCTTCAATTTGATCGAGTAAATCTTGCAATTCATCCGCTTGCTCATCATCCAATGAGTCTGCGAGGGTTCGGGCACGATCGACCAAAACCGATAGTTCGGGGCTGAGAGTGACGATCGGGGAGTCTGAGGCGGAAGATTCGATCGCTTCATCCTGTTCAAACAGGGCTTCCAGGTCGGCTCGGGCTTGACTAATTTCATGGCTGGAGAGGCGATGGACTCCAGTATTGCTGACGATTAAACTGCCCTGTTGTCCTTTCCCCTTCTCGGTAGCGGTGACGGTCAGAATGCCATTCAGGTCAAAATCAAAATGCACTTCGACCTGGACACTGCCAGCCGGTTGAGAGGGTAAATCCTCCACTTTGAAGGAGCCAAGCGGGACATTTTCTTCAGCGATCGGGTTTTCGCCCTGAAATACCTCGATTTCAACGGTTTCCTGACTATCAAACAAGGTGCTGTAGACTTCCGATCGAGAGACTGGAATGACGCTATTTCGAGGAACGACAACGCTGAAAAATCCAGGGACAATCCCCATCGGAGTACTCATCGCGGCAGCAATGCCCAACGAATGCGGGACGACATCCACTAAAATCGCATCGACGGCTTCACCCACCAAGACTCCTGCCTGAAGCGAAGCTCCCAGTGCCACGCAGAGATCAGGTTGAATCCCGTCTGTCGGAGCCTGTCCCAGGTGAGATTCGATCATGTGCTGGATCAAAGGAATGCGCGTGGAGCCGCCGACCAAAATTATTCGATCGAGATCGTCCGGTTGCAAAGTGGCATCACTGAGTGCCCGATCGATCGCTTCCAACGTTTCATCCAGAAGTGGATGGATCAAGTTCTCGAAATCAGTCCGCGCAATCTCCGCTTCTAAGTGCAATGCAGTTTTGCCTTTGCTCCCCAAAAATGCTTCTCGCACCGTTGTAAAGGCATGAGTACTTAAGTCAATCTTGGCTTGTTCAGCGGTTCGCAGTAACCGGGCATTTGTAACTGGGTCATCGGGCACATCCATGCCATGTTGCTTGCGGAAGAGTTCTTTCAGGTGAAGTTGTAGCCGCCGATCGAAGTCATCTCCGCCTAAGCGGTTGTTGCCATGACTCGCCAACACTTCTGTCACTTCACCCGTGATCTCAACCACGGAGACATCAAAAGTGCCGCCGCCCAAGTCATACACCAGAACTCGCTCTGTCTCTTCCGATCGCAAGTCATAGGCGATCGCTGCCGCCGTTGGTTCATTAATAATCTGCAATACTTCAAATCCGGCAATTTCTCCTGCCGTCTTGGTGGCTTGTCGTTGGGCATCCGTAAAATAAGCGGGAACCGTAATCACGGCTTGTGCTATGGATTCAGCGAGAGCCGTCTCTGCGCGTTGCTTCAGCGATCGGAGAATGATTGCCGAGATTTCGTGGGGTAAATACTCGCGATCCCCCAACAGGGTCTTGTGATCCGTGCCCATCCATCGTTTGATAGATTTTACCGTTCGTTCCGGAGCCGCCTCATATTGACGCAGGGCTTCTCGCCCGACCAGCAGCTTGCCTGTTTCACTAAATCCCACACAGGACGGCAAGATCAGGTCACCATCCTCGCCAGGTAGCACTCGTGCCTGTCCATTTTCAACGATCGCCACCTCAGAGTTGGTCGTTCCCAGATCGATGCCCACTGCTCTAGTCATAGACTTAATAATTACGTTGAATATCAAGTGACTTAAGTTTTGATTTTAGCGGCTGATGCCAAAGATGGTTTAGGGATCTGAATGAATTAACTCTACATATCTACTGCCTGCCGATACAATCACCTGTGCTTCCCGCAACACTCGATCGCGCCATACATAGCCGCGCACCACTTCTTGGATTACCGTGTTTTCGGGCGCATCATCTTCTTGCCGACCGATCGCATACATTCGCTGAGAATCAAAGGGGTTTCCTTGGGCATTAATCGGAATGACGTGTTGCTGTTTTAAGAGATCCAACAGATTACGGCGAATTAGCTCAATACCTTGGCGATCGCTGTTCAAAATTTCAACAAGTGACGCAGAGGTAGAGGTAGAGATAGAGGTAGAGATAGAGGATGACTTCGCCTCAGAGGAGGATAATTTTTGACTCAATCGCAGCAACCAGTCCGCTAATTTTTCTCGGAGCGGTTTGGAGCGATCAGACAACAGAGATATAGAAGGTTGCGATTCTTGATCGTGCCAGTAAGCTGATGCGCGATCGAGGGCATCCATGACATTTAACACCCTTCGCAATAGGCTTTCTTGCTCCTTTTCAAACCGTTTTTCCTGTGCTGCAAATTCGATCGCATACTGGATTGAGACTTGTTTCTGACTCTCCTCTAACCGTTGTTGCAGGTCTTCGTTGTGCGATCGGGCTGCTTCCAGTTCCCGTTGCAATCGCTCTTGGGCAGTTTGGAGGAGTTTGCCTTGCTGTTTCATTTCCTGTCGCAATGCGATCCATTCACTCACCATTTGGTATGGGTCAAACGGTGCAGCAGAATCCGGCTCCTCACCCAAATAGTCGGGTAGATCTGGCGTAGATTGAAGATAATCTAACAACTGATTGAAAAGGGCTTGGCGATCGAGCATGGGTAAAATTGGAGAATTTGTAAACTGAGGCTCAGCACACTACTTGCTTGTTTTGCCATCGGGTCTTCAGAAAATAGCCTGAAAAAAAGCAGCCAGCAAACTATAAGGGATTAGAACGTTTCACGAATTAATTCATCTAAACTGATGTCAATTTGCGCTAATGCTTTTTCTCGCAGTTGCTTCAGTGAATCTGGATCGAGAGTCACTTCTAAAGGGCGCACATTCAAAAAGTCGTCGTCTTTCGCTGTTTCGCCTTTGCGGATCGCGTCATATGCCGCTCGAACCGCCTTAAATTCTTCCGGATGAGTATGTGCCGGAAATTCTCGTAGCTTAGCGTGATAAGCGGTTTTGACTTCGGCAGGGGCTGCATCCGGGGAGATGCCAAGGCGATCGTGGGGAGAGGTCATGGGAAGGATGAAGGATGAAGAGAAACTTATAGGTCGCGGAAGCTGCGTTTGCGTTTTTTGGTTTTGCCGAAGATGGCATCTAAATCAAAGTCCTCTTCCTCATCATCTTCCATAAAATCAGGCATGTTGTTCAGCATTTGGCGCTTGAGTTCTGGCATCATGCGATCGAGATCTGCCTTGGGAATTTGTTGCCCAAACATTCGCCGGAGCATTCCCTCTACAACATCAATTAGATCATCCTCATTGAAGTTGTCAAAGGCTTCTGGATTCGGCATGATTGACTGTGCCTCTCGCAGGTTAAGGAAGGCTTGCTCTTCCCGAAAAGCTTGCAGAGCTTTGGCATCTTGAATCCGCCGCGCAATCTCAAATCCTTGTTGTTTCAACTCTTCATACTGCGGCATTGAAAGCGGATAGGTTGTTGCTCTTGCCAATAGAAGCAGAGGATTTTGCGGTTCTTGTTTCAGGGCTGCTTCAAGGAACGAAATCAGGTTTCTAGACCAACCAAAACGACGCACCTGGAGTTGGATTTGCGCTAAGGCATTACCGGGTTGAGGCATCGTATCCAGGTAGGAGCGAATGGGAGATTCTAGTTTTTTCAGGTTCGTTTCTTTGACTGCCAAAACAACCAAATGGGCTTCTCTGGCTTGTGGAAACTCACTGCTAAGTTCAAACAATCGCTGAGTATAGTGATTAATCAGAGCGGCAATCCCCTTTTCACGCTTGGCAAAGAGATAGGTACAGAGGGCGATCGCCTGCAACGTGGGGATCTGCGGCTCTCCCGATATTGTGTCTAGCAAAGCATCCCATTGTTGTTTCGCTTGTTCCTGATTCAGGGATACTTTTCCACCAGAGGTGGGTGAGCCTTGCACAGCTTCTACAAAAATTTGGCAAGCCCGGAGCGGCGGATCAGGATTTTTCTCTGGTTGCACTAGACGACTGAAGAAGGCGTAGGTTCGGGTATACAAGGCATCTAACCAAGTTGCAAACTTGATCTCTGCCTCTGGATTGAGATCGCCAAAGTATTTTCCGAAGCGCCGTCGCACCTCCACTTTTGCCTGCGGATTATTCAGTTCGTCCAAGGAACCTAACAGGACACCATACACTTCTTCATATCGACAGCCTTGCTCTAACGCTTGAGTTAACAATTTAACGGCTTCTTCATGCTTTTCTTCGGATGCTGCCAGCAAACCTTTACGTCCGATCACCTCTGGTGAGGTGGGATAGATCCGCTCAGCTTGCTGTACCGACCCGATCGCCGCCCGATACCGCCCCATTGACACCCAAGCATCTGCCAACCGACAGTGCAGATGGGCTAGCGTCAGGTTGAGACGATTGCCTGTCCAGTTCTCTGGATGCTGCTTTGCGTTTTGCTCCACCCATTTCAATAGGCGAGTCACTAAGCGTTGCCGTTCTTGGTCAGATTCATTCAGTTCTAAGGCTGTCAACAAATTAACGGCCAGTTGAGGATTGAAGGGTTGCTCGGATAGAAGCGGCTTCCAGAAAGTCTCAGAGCATTTAGGTTCCCCTTGTTTGAGGGCTTGATCCCCTGCCAGCATCAACACCGTTGGACGGAGGGCGGTAAGTTCGGGGAGGCGGGGCGATCGATGCCCTAGATTCAGCAGTGCATGAGCCGCGTTATGGTAATCGCCTTGTTCAGCCAGTTGCAAGATTGCTAGTGCCGCGATCGCTTCCTGCGTTGCCGCATCTCCGCGTCGTAGATCAGATGGAGTCAACGGAGGCTCCCCTGTTTTTGCCTGCTGAATCAATGCGAGGCGCTGTAAAATCGGTTGCTTCAAATACTTGGGTTCAGCGAACGAAAATCCAAATGACTGAGGGCGTTTTAATCCTAAGATGCCACTGGAAACGTCCCAATTTTCCATCTGCTGCTGCGCGTAAACAACCCAAGCTTCAGGAAGATCTCCTGGTGTAAGCGGACGTTTAATCTTGTAGAACGAAGTCCGGGCAGCATCAGGATCATCCGCTTTCAAGGCTAAAATACCGCGTGTCCAATGGAGTTGGGCAGCACTGAACCGCTTTGACTGCTTGCTGATCAAGTGTTCAATGGTTGCCGTATCCCCTTTGAGTAGCAAGAGTTTCAAGTAACAAATGGCATAATCTTTGGGCAGACTCCCTTGCTCAAATGTCGATCGAATGAACTCTAACGCCGTATCCAGCCGATTCTGCGCTAACAAACAACGGGCAATCCAGTAGTAGGCTTCTCCCAATCCCAATTCCAGCGCATGTCGAAAGGAGGTTTCGGCTTGCTTAAGTTCATTCTTCTGAAATTCGTGCTGTCCTCGCAGCGACCAGATTTCTGCTTCAGATGGGGTAAATTCCATCTCTGGATTCGTGCGACGAATTTTCTTAATTTCTTCGAGTGCTTGACGATATTTTTGCTGACTGAGTAGCCCTTTAAGCTGCGTCTGAAAACCACTCTGAGCCGATAAGGGTTCTTTGATAGCTGCTTTCGGTTCAGTTTTTGAGTTCAGCCGTTGTTTAGTCAAAATGGCACTCCTGATTCACTCCTAAGAATCTGCCTATGGGCTTCATTATGACTGAAATCTTCGATCGCGGCTCACAGCAGTTGATTCTCTCTAGCTATCAATATAGCCAGAGTCAGTTAGGTTAGGACATGGACATTTTTGTGGGGCGGCTCCGCCGCCCACAAAATGTCCATGTCCTAACCTAACTGACTACAGCCATAACACTGCCAACAGGTTCGCAAATCACTAAATTACAAAGAGAGGCACGAAAATTTCGCGCCTCCATTAAATCAGAGATTTAGCAATGGGTCGATCGCCGTTTCGATCACCCCCCCATACCAGGGATCAATCCGGTGCTGAGTCGCTTTATGGCTCGGTTCGCGACATCGCTATAGCGCAATTGTCCACAGAGGATTTCTGCCATGCGTTCGGTTGCTGAAGGACGTTTGACGCCAAGTTTGTAGCCAATTCCAGGGACTCGATAGAAAAGTCCGGCAAGGCGTTGTGCCCACACCATGTCTTCGCCCCACTCTCTATTCATCACCTCAGTGTATTGGTCTAGGGCATTGGCATTGCCAGCAAGGGCCAGGTCGATCGCCTCTGCCGCTTTCATACCACTGAAGATCGACGGACGGATGCCTTCAGCCGTCATCGGATCAACCACACAAGCCGCCTCTCCAGCCAAGACTGCATTTTGAGTGTGAAGGATCTGCTGACCATCCCAGAGGCAAAGAGGATGCCCATATTGCTTGCAGGTCTTAAGATCGATGCCAAAGGAAGTTGCATATTCAGTCAAAATGCTCTTGAAGTCTTGAGGTTCGCCACCCCGGAATGTCCCAATGCCGATCGAATAGCCATCGGCTTTAGGAAAATTCCAGATATAGCCATTCTTCACCATGCCAAACTCAAAGTTAATCGCTTGAGAACCATCGGCTTTAGCAGGGGCTTCAGCTTCTAATGCGCCAGCCAGACGACGCTTGCGCTCCTTAAAGCCCAACCAGTTTGCCATTACACCCTTGGCACCATCGGCAGCAATCAAATAGCGACCTGTGAGCGGACCGTTAGCAGTATTGACTTGCCACACCTCACCCTGGAACTGGATTCCTGTAACTTCCGTGCCGTCTTTTAATTCTGCGCCTTGCTTTTGAGCGTGCTGAATCAGAAAGTGGTCAAATACGTCGCGTCGAACCATCCAAATGGGTTCTAGATTTTCCAACGTGGCATCAACTGGATCGCCGAGTTTCCAGGTATAGCGAATCGTATTGATTTTCAGGGAAATGGCTGGGGTGAAATCAAAGTCAAACCATTGAGCAATTTGAGGCGAAACCCCGCCGCCACAGGGTTTGTAGCGAGGCAAAGACTCCTTTCGAGTATTAATACTGAGCGCCCTCGTTTTGCCAGATGGTAAGCAGCGGCTCCACCCGCTGGTCCTGCGCCTACAACAATACAGTCATACATAAGGCGAATTTCACTCCTAAGTACGCCAATTTCATAACACGGACGAACCTTCCTTTTTCCCAATTCACAGGTTGGGTGGCTCGATCCGCAATCTCATGTCCAACTTACTGCAAGGATATTATTGCTAACGGATAATTTTTGCAAATTTTGTCAAAAGTAATTTGAAGTTCTGGTATAGAACTCCGCAAATTCTCTGGCTTAGGTGTGTACTTGCTCAAGATCATAATTCCACGGTTGCACGGAACACAAAGATCATGTGAAGCTCATAGGATGGTGCGTGAAGGACAAGTGAATTACCCACAAATCCCACCCGCTTTTAAGTTAAAAGCTCAACCATCCATTAAGGGGATATGACTATGGTTTGGCAACTCTGCATTCAGTATGCAAACGGCACTGAGCGAGTCGTGCGATCGTTCAAAAACCGCGAATCTGCTCTGAGGCTGGTCGATGCACTCTACGTCATCAAAGGCTATCCATTACATTTTGCCTATGTGGTGCGCCTGAGCCAAGCTGCTTAACGACACCTTATGTATGTGAACTAGATGATCTTTCGATCGATGGGAAATGGGGAATGGGGGCGATATGCAACTTTGTATTACTATAGGCTTCGATTTCTTGTGGGGCAGGCATTTTGCCTCCCCCGATCTGGACGGGCGAGACGCCCATCCCACAAGAGATGCAAAGAAGTTGCATAGGACGTTAATTGGAAATGGGGCTGATTACTATTTCTACCGACTCCCTATTACCCATTTACCCACTTTCAAATCTGCATTCTAGAGTAGATCTTGACATCAAATCGTCATGATATCTGACTCTTTTTCGGCGGATAGCTGCTCCACTTTAGTGACATACTTATCTGTCAGCTTTTGAATATTGTCTTGCAGATCTCGCGCCTCATCTTCAGAGAGTTCACCTGCTTTTTCCTGCTTACGGATAGCGTCGATCGCGTCTCGTCGAATATTCCGAACCGAGACTTTGCCTTCTTCCGCTAATTTTGCGACCTGTTTGACCAGTTCTTTACGCCGATCGCTGGTTAATGGTGGAATATTTAACCGGATCAAGGAGCCATCGTTACTAGGGTTTAACCCCACATCAGAGATAAGGATGGCTTTTTCAATCAGATTTAGCGTGTTGCGATCGTAAGGCTGAATCATGATGGTGCTTGAGTCAGGAGTGCTGATCCCAGCAAGCGACTTCAAGGGTGTAGGAGTGCCGTAGTACTCCACCATGATGCGATCCAAAATAGCAGCGTTGGCTCGTCCAGTCCGAATGGTGTTAAACGAGCGTTGAGTAGCATCAATGGCCCTCTGCATATGGCTTTCGATTTCAGGTAATTTCACATGACCCTCCTACAATCGTTCCAATGGATTCTCCCATGACAGCCCGACGGATGTTGCCGGGAACTGAGAGGTCGAACACAATAATGGGAATATTGTTATCTTTGCACAGAGCGATCGCTGTCGTATCCATAACCCGCAAGTCTTGGGTCAAAACGTGAGAGTATGTGAGGCTCTGAAAGCGCCGGGCATTTGGATTCTTTTTAGGATCAGCATCATAAACACCGTCCACTTTAGTTGCCTTAAACACAACCTCAGCATTAATTTCAGCCGCTCTCAGAGCTGCTGTCGTATCGGTCGTGAAGAAGGGATTACCGGAACCTGCTCCAAAAACCACCACTCGACCCTTCTCCAGATGACGAATAGCCCGTCGTCGGATGTAAGGTTCTGCGACCTCCTGCATTTCGATCGCCGTCAACACACGAGTCTGGATATTGATTTGCTCCAAAGCATCTTGGAGAGTCATTGCATTCATCACGGTCGCAATCATACCAATGTAATCGGCGGTTGCCCGATCCATCCCTGCGGCTGCACCCTTTACTCCGCGAAAAATATTTCCGCCACCCACTACAATTGCGATCTGAACCCCTTCTGATACGATGTCTGAGATTTCTTGAGCGATACTTTGAACGATCGTGGGATCAATTCCGTATGCCAGATCGCCCATCAACGCTTCGCCACTCAGCTTCAGCAAAATTCGCTGGTAAGTTAGTCCCATGAAAATATAGTCTTTTTGATTCAAGGTGCTTCCAACTTACGATAACAGCAGAATCGATTGGATGGAATCTCTGGCAAACCCGTATTTTCCCAGAAAACCTCCGTGTTTGTGCCGAATCTTTGCTGTTACCAAATACAGAAGCATACTTAGAGCCTATCCGAAAACCCATTTTGCAGGATGGACAATGCCCACCCTACCTGGGATACACCGAATGCGATCGAGGTTTTCGGATAGGTTCTTACTGCCGCCACTTCACAGAACAACCGATCGCACCAGCGAATTTTAAGGAAATTTCCGTCTTTGATAGCAATTGAGTGATGGCATCTCGGAAATAATGAATCTGCACGGCTCCGCTATCTTGAGGATGATCATCGATCGCACCATTGTAGCGAATATGACCCGTTCGATCGACCAAAAAGACCTCTGGGGTTCGTTCTGCCCCAAAGCCTTGGGCGACATCCTGAGTAACATCTCGTAGATAAGGAAAGTTCAATTGATGCTCAGTCGCAAAGGCAACCATCTTCTCAAAGCTGTCTTCTGGAAATTGGCTGTCATCATTTGCATTGATCCCGATCAGGGTAAACCCTTGGTCTTGAAAATCAGCCTGGATCTGTTTGAGGCGATCGAGATACATCCGCACGTAAGGGCAATGGTTACACATGATAACCACACCCACAACCTGGAATTTTTCTAGATAACGAGCCAAATGGTGAACAGAACCATCCGTTCCGGGAAGCTCAAAGTCAGGAGCATAAAAGTTGATGGGCAATTCAGTTTTATCCATGAAGATTAAAGTTCATCCCTTAGCAAAGGCTTGAAAAATGTTGGGCTAATGAACATTTAAGTTGCCCGCCCAGATCAGGCGACTTAAACGCTCATTAGCTTACCAAGCTCTTTTGTGAACGTGACAGAGGATGATCCTCCCAAATCCCCTTTGGAAAGGGGGACTTCAAGCCTGGATTGGATTCCCCCCTTTTATGAAGTTTAAGAAAATCATCCGGTCATGCTCTTGTGGGATAGGCGTCTCGCTCATCCTTGACACTGGGCGGGCAAGATGCACACCTTAAACTGCATTCAAGGGGGTCAGGGGGAATCTAAGTGTCGCATTTACAGTTCAAATTAATACCCAGATAGCCGAGGTTAGAGGATACAAATGACCGCCAAACCGATCCGTCGCTACGATTTCGATTGGCTCAAGGTACTAGCAACACTGGCAGTATTTTTCTTTCACTGCGCCAGATTTTTTGATTTGGGGGAGTGGCATACCAAGAACAACCAACTCAGCGTTGAGATGACAACCCTGACCGACTTCACCTCGCTGTGGATCATGCCACTGTTTTTTACCCTCTCTGGAACCAGTATCCATTTTGCCCTCTCCTTTCGCAATCCCAGACAATTCATCCAACAACGAGTGACCCGATTATTGATTCCCCTAATTTTTGGTATCCTCATCCTGATTCCACCTCAAGTCTACATTGAGCGATTAGGAGATCCAGAACAGAGCGTGGCTTTCCAGGGAATGCCGCCGTTTTCTGGCTCCTTCGTCGAATTCTATCCAGAGTATTTTCAGGGATGGTATGCATTTGGCGGTAATTTTGCCTGGATGGGGCTGCACCTCTGGTATCTGCTGATGCTGTTTGGGTTCTCGCTGCTCACCCTTCCCCTGTTTGGATTCCTCAACCGATCGACCGGGCAAATGCTCATAACCCAGCTAGCCGCACTCTGCAAGACATTCAGTATTCTCCTGGTGTTAGGCTTGCCGATCGCCCTCCTCGAAACCGCCCTTGATCCAGAGACACTTCTAGGAACGCATATCTTTGGCGGATGGGCACTCCCCACCTATCTCATCTTCCTAATTTGCGGCTATCTAATAGTAGCCGATCGACAGTTTGAGCTAGTCATCCAGCGAAACAGCACCTCAGCACTGATACTAGCTATCCTGACCACACTGCTTTTGTTTTTGACTCACGAGCAGTTTACGGCTCCCCCTGCTGAAGCATTATTCAGAGGCTTAAGAGCGTTCAATGCCTGGTTTTGGGTCGTAGTCATATTGGTTAGGACATTTTTGTGGGGCGGCGGAACCGCCCCACAAAAATGTCCATGTCCTAACCTAACTGACTATGGCTATACGACATAGGGTTGGCGTTGAGGAGGGCGATCGGTTGCTTCAGAATCGCTGGAGTATTTCATAAGCCTGTCTTGTTATTTTTATAAATAGTAAATTTTGACAAAAATCATTATTACACATATAAAATAACTTTGATACATGGCATTGATAAAATGAGGAGAATTATTGCATGGGCAAAGAAGAGGATAAACGTGCCGAAGACCAAGAATGCGGAACACGGAGAACCGAAACGGAATGTCACCGTGACTCTGACGGAAAGCGCGATCGTGGGTCTAGACAGTTGGGCGCAGAGTTTGGAGATCAGTCGATCGGAACTGATCACCCAACTAGGATTAGGCAAAATTCAAGTCCATCCCGACTTGAAAGCCTTGGGGGAATCTATAGCCAGTTGTTAGAAGATGCCGAGGAGCAACTGGCAGAACTCGAAGATCGGCTAAACGAATCGCGAGAAAAAGTCATCAAGTATGAACAGCGCATTGAGAAAATTCGATCGCGTCGGCAACACATTCTGGATTCCCTCGAATCGTGGCGACAAACCCTACAAAACCCACAAGAGCCAATCTAACCCCCATCTCCCCATCTCCCATCTCCCCATCCCCCCATCCCCCCTTCTCGATCGCGAAATACCAATCCGTCATAGGATGAGAAGAGACAAAAAGAAGAGTCATAAAACAGAGGGCATGATGCGATGAAAATCCTGATTATGGGGGGAACGCGATTTATTGGAGTTTATTTAACGCGCCTGCTCTATGGTCAGGAGCAAGAAGAGCATGAGATTGTGTTGTTTAATCGAGGCAATAAGCCTGCTCCGGTGGAAGGGATGGAGGTGGTTCAGGGCGATCGGACTAACCTTGATGATCTCAAGAAATTGGCAGATCGATCGTTTGATGCGATTTTTGATAACAATGGACGCGAATTGAGCGATACGCAACCTCTCGTTGAACTCTTCAGGGATAGCATTAAGCATTTTGTTTATGTCAGTTCTGCGGGTGTGTATCTCAAATCGGATCAAATGCCACACATTGAAGGTGATCCAGTTGATCCGAAGAGTCGTCACAAGGGCAAATTTGAGACAGAAAAATACCTATCTGAACAAGACATTCCCTTCACTTCAATTCGTCCGGTTTACATTTATGGACCGCAGAACTACAACGATTTAGAAGCGTGGTTTTTCGATCGCATCACTCGCGATCGTCCTATTCCGATTCCTGGCAATGGCGAACACATTACGCAATTTGGGCATGTTCACGATCTGACAACGGCAATGGCATCGGTGTTAGGAAACCGCAAGGCGATCGGACAAATTTATAATGTGTCGGGTGAACGATATGTCACGTTTGATGGATTAGCGAAAGCCTGTGCGATCGCGGTTGGCAAAGATCCAGAGACGTTAAAAATCGTTCATTACGATCCGAAAAAGTTTGATTTCGGCAAGCGTAAAGCTTTTCCGTTGCGCGTTCAACATTTCTTCACCAGCATTCACAAAGCCCAGAAAGATCTTTACTGGAATCCAGAATTTGATCTGATCTCAGGCTTAAAAGATTCGTTCCAAAATGATTATCTAGAATCCGATCGAGACAAGGCTGACGTTGATTTCTCAGTGGATGATGAGATTTTGACCGCTGAAATGACTTAGTTACATGTATCCCAGGTAGGGTGGGCAATGCCCACCTACGAACTGGGTTTTCGGATAGGCTCTTTAGGCTCTTTATAGTTAAGTGCTGAGGACTGAGTGCTGAGTCAGGATGGATTGACCGTTTGCCTTTCAGCCTTTGACATTGTCCTAACCACGCTGGTTACTGCTATAGAACCCATGCCAAACCCTGTAAGGGCGAACGACGGTTCGCCCCTTCCATGCCAATTGTTCCTTCCATAGGCAGAGGAAAATCTGACGAGTCTGCTCAATTCTGGAGGAGGTTTAAAGAGAGAGGATAAGGCAATGCAATTAACGGGCAAGGTGGCTCTGATCACCGGAACGGGGTCTGGGATTGGTCAAGCGGCTGCATTACAGTTAGCGCGAGCAGGAGCTAAGGTTGCAGCGATCGATCGCAATGCTGAAGAAGCGCAAGAAACGATCGACAAGATTCGGCATGAGGGCGGAGAGGCAATGTTGGCGATCGCCGATATTTCTCAAGTTGATCAAATGCAGCAAGCGGTTCAACAGGTGGGAGAATGGTGTGGACATATTGATGTTGTCTTCGCCAATGCTGGCATTAACGGAGTTTGGGCACCGATCGAAGATCTGGTTCCGGAAGAATGGGATAAAACGATCGATACGAATCTCCGAGGTACGTTTCTTACCGTCAAGTATGCAATCCCCTATTTGAAGCAATATGGCGGCTCAGTGATTATCACCTCTTCTGTGAACGGAACCCGAATTTTCAGTAACACCGGCGCTACGGCTTATTCCTGTTCCAAGGCGGCGCAAGTGGCATTCGCTAAAATGATCGCACTGGAGTTAGCCAAATATCGAATTCGGGTGAATGTGATTTGTCCGGGGGCGATCGACACGGAAATTGGTGAAAGCACAAAACAACGCAACCTGGAAAACGCGAAAGAACCTGTTGAATTTCCGGAAGGGAGAATTCCGCTAACTGATGGTAAACCGGGCACAGCTGAGCAGGTTGCTGATTTAGTGTTGTTCCTGGCATCTGATGCAGCTAGCCACATCACTGGTACCGAAATTTGGATTGATGGCGGAGAATCACTGTTACAGGGATAACCAGGAAACCTATGCCGCAATATTTTGGACAACTGCCAATCACGGATCAAGCATGGACATCGCTCGGTTTGGTGCAGTCTCTAGAGCAAAATGAACGAGGGATCTGTTGTGACTGTGAGGGTGCGCGTCTTTCAATTACAGTCTTAGCTCCTAATCTGATTCGAGTTCGTCTGGCACCAACGGGTGAATTTGTGGCACGTCGATCATGGTCAGTCACGCGAGAGGATGCAGAATGGGCGATCGTCCCTGTGCAAATTGAGGAAGGGGAAGAGGCGATCGTTCTCAAAACTGAGCAGATCAGCGTTTACCTTTATCGACATCCCTGCCGAATTGCCTGCTTTGATCAGTCAGGACGAGCCTTTGCAGAAGATACTCACTTAGGGATGGCATGGTCAGCAAGCGGGGTGTCAGCCTGGAAGCGGATTGAATCTGATGAACATTTTTATGGGTTTGGAGAGCGAACTGGACTGTTAGATAAACTCGCAGAACGCAAGACAAATTGGACAGTCGATGCGCTCGATTACAATTCGCAGACAGACGAAATGTACCAGGCGATTCCCTTTTTCATGGCGCTGCGTCCTCAGTTAAGCTATGGCATATTTCTCAATTCCAGCTTTTGGAGTCAGTTTGATCTAGGCGCAAGCCAGCTTGGTACTTGGCAAATGCTGACTCGTGGCACTGAACTCGATTACTACATCGTTTATGGCGAACCGGCTCAAATTCTGGCTACTTCTACTGAATTGACCGGACGAATGCCCCTACCACCCAAATGGTCACTCGGCTATCACCAATGTCGCTGGAGCTACAAATCAGAGGCGATCGTGCGTGAACTGGCACAAAACTTTCGGCAGCGACGCATTCCCTGCGATGTGATTCACTTCGATATTGACTATATGCAGGGCTATCGCGTGTTTACCTGGCATCAACAGCGTTTCTTGAATCCGAAGGCATTGATCAGTGATTTGAAAGAAGACGGGTTTAAGGTAGTGACGATCGTTGATCCCGGTGTCAAATATGAACCGGAAGCCAATTACCCAATTTTCGATCAAGGCTTAGAGCAAGATTATTTTGTCCGTAAGGCAGACGGAGCTTTGCTTCATGGCTATGTCTGGCCTGATAGAGCCGTATTCCCTGATTTTCTCCGTTCAGATGTGCGCCAGTGGTGGGGGGATCAGCATCAAGCGTTGACAGATGTCGGCGTTGCAGGTGTTTGGAACGATATGAATGAGCCTGCCTTAGACGATCGCCCTTTCGGGGACGACGGCATCAAAATTTCGTTTCCACTCGATGCACCCCAAGGCTCAGCCGATGAACGAACCACTCATGCAGAAGCGCATAATCTTTACGGGTTAAGCATGGCGCGATCGTCTTATGAAGCGATGAAACGACTGCGACCAGGAGAGCGATCGTTTATTCTGACGCGATCGGGGTTTGCTGGGATTCAACGCTGGTCATCAGTTTGGATGGGCGATAATCAGTCGCTTTGGGATCATTTGGAAATGTCGCTACCGATGCTCTGCAACATGGGTTTGTCGGGTGTCCCGTTTGTTGGCTGCGATATTGGGGGGTTTGCTGGAAACGCAACGGCTGAACTGTTTGCTCGTTGGATGCAAGTTGGGATGCTCTATCCGTTGATGCGTGGGCATTCAGCAATGAATACAGCCCGACATGAACCGTGGGTATTTGGCGATCGAGTTGAACGGATCTGCCGCGAATACATTGAACTGCGCTATCGCCTGCTGCCCTATCTCTACAGCCTCTTTTGGGAAGCGAGTACTACGGGCGCACCGATCCTACGACCGATCCTTTACCACTATCCCAATGATCCCCAGACCTACACCCTTTACGACCAGGTGTTTCTTGGTCCTTTTTTGATGGCAGCCCCAATCTACCGTCCTGGTGTGGAACATCGAGCCGTTTATCTGCCTGAAGGCGTTTGGTATGATTGGTGGACTCATCAACGCTATGAAGGAGCCACTCACATCTTGGCACATGCGCCGTTAGAGCGAATGCCGCTTTATGTGAAAGCCGGAGCGATCATTCCGATGCAACCCGTGATGCAATTTGTGGATGAACAACCTCTGACTGAGTTAACGCTAAACATCTATCCAGGTGACGGAGAATTTACACTCTATGAAGACGATGGTTACAGCTATGAATACCAAATGGGTGAATGGTCAACCACAACCTATCGCACTCAACAAAACAATCAACAAATCATGCTTGAAACGATCGATCGACAGGGAAACTGGGCACTACAACGGAAGCTAATCGTGGAATTGATGAGTGCAGAGGCAGAACAATTCACGCTGATTACCAAGTAATGTGATGTGCAACTTTAGTAACAAATACTGATCGAAGTGATAAGCTAATCAGCATTCGGTAATCCTACCTCCCCATGCCTTACCCTCGCAAACAATTTGGACAGCATTGGCTAAAAAGCGAAACGGCTCTAGCACAAATAGTCGGTGCGGCACGGTTGCATCCCAACGATCGCATTTTGGAAATCGGGGCAGGGACTGGCATTCTGACGCGCAAATTGCTGCCATTGGTCCGATCGGTAGTTGCCGTGGAGATCGATCGAGATTTGTGTCAGATATTGAGGCAGCACCTTGGTAAAGTAGAAAATTTCCTGTTGTTAGAAGGCGATATTTTGTCACTGGATCTATCCTCTAAACTGAGAGATTTTCCAAACTTTCAGCCGCCCAATAAAGTGGTTGCCAATATTCCATTCAATATCACGGGTCCCATTTTAGAGAAATTGTTAGGCACGATCGCCGCTCCTAATCCCACTCCATTTGACCTGATCGTGCTGCTCTTACAAAAAGAAGTAGCTGAGCGATTGTGTGCTAATCCCAATTCCAAAACCTTTGGCGCATTATCCGTGCGAGTGCAATACTTAGCAACTTGTGAATGGATCTGCAATGTTCCAGCAAGAGCCTTTCAGCCCCCTCCCAAAGTTGATTCTGCGGTTGTACGATTGCAATCTCATCGATTCAAACCACCTGCCACTGATCCACGCCAACTCGATCGCCTCGTGAAACTTGGGTTCGCCACTAAACGCAAAATGCTGCGAAATAATTTACAGAGTGTCATAGAACGCGATCGGCTTACCGCCATCTTGCAAGACCTTACTCTCAATCCTCAAGCCCGCGCTGAAAACCTGAGCGTAACGGATTGGGTGACGTTGAGCAATCGGCTGAGCCGAGAGGAGAAAGATGAAGGATGCCATCGGTAGGGGCAGATCCACGTGTCTGCCTTCTAATCCAGGGCAACCACGCCGGGATTGTTCTCTAAGGGCAACCACGCCGGGATTGCCCCTACACCACGGCAACCACGCCGGGATTGCCCCTACACCCTGTCATCCATCAACAGAAAATTTACAGGTGGATAAATTTCCGTCTACGATACATTTTGTCTCCTAACTCTTTCCAAGAGAGACAACTCAACTGACAATTTCCTGAGTACACCTCCACTCTTCATCCTTCACTCCTCATCCTTCACCCCTCGTCCCTCCCATGCAATCCTACTCCCTCATTGCTCCTGCCAAAATCAATCTCTATTTGGAAATCATTGGCGATCGTCCGGATGGATACCACGAGTTAGCGATGATCCTTCAGAGTATTGGTTTGGCAGATCGGATTGATGTGCGAGCGAATGGCACAGACCAGATTCGTATGTATTGTGATGATCCGCAGGTGCCTTCGGATGAGAGTAATTTGGCGTATCGGGCGGCGGCACTGATGGCACAAGAATTTCCACAATCCTACAAGCAGTTTGGCGGAGTGGATATCACGATCGAAAAGCGTATTCCAATTGGCGCAGGATTGGCAGGAGGGTCAACGGACGCAGCGGCCGTGTTAGTAGGGATGGATTTGCTGTGGAAATTGGGGCTAACTCAGATAGAAATTCAAGAGTTGGCAGCAATGCTGGGGTCAGATATTCCGTTTTGTGTGACCGGAGGAACGGCGATCGCGACTGGGCGAGGAGAGCAACTTTCGCCGCTTACTAGCCCCGATTTTCTCTACGCTGTACTGGCTAAATATGGCGACATAGCCATTTCCACGGCTTGGGCATACAAAACCTATCGACAGCAGTTTCGTGACTCTTATGCGCCTGACAACGAAACATTGATTGGACGGAAGCAGCGAGTTCACTCTGGGGCGATCGTGTCGGCAATTACACAACGAGATGGCAAACGGATTGGTCAATTGCTCTACAACGATCTCGAACGAGTCGTATTACCAACCTATCCCAAGGTTGCAAAACTACGGCAAACCCTGGAAGAATTAGATACGCTAGGAGTCATGATGTCGGGTTCCGGTTCAACCGTTTTTGCCCTCGTAGACTCTCAAGCCCAAGCTGAAACCGTTTGCCAGCAACTCCGTACTCTTCTCCCTAACCCAGACTTAAACCTTTGGACAACCCAACTCACTGCAAGCGGCATCCAACTTGCCCACTAATTCATCCTTCATCAGTTCTCTAGTTCTTAATTCTCAGTTCATCCTCATCCTCCATCCCTTATCCTCCAGTGATTAGCTATGGCAGAGCCAACCCCCGCCCCAAAACCATCACCCCTGCACACCAATAGCCCTTCTGAAACGCAAAAAGCGGAGCCAGCCTCACCAACACCACTCCGATGTTTCACAGGCGCATTTATTGCAGGAGGACTCGGCTACGCACTTTATTTGCTAACGCGATCGATCGCAGAAGTCTTTGCCAATAAGCCTTTGCCAACTGGAAACTACGTTGCAACGAATATTGCTGTAGCCGTGCGGACATTAGTGGTTGGCATGAGTACATTAGGCACTGCCATTTTTGGCATCTCAGCAGTAGGATTAATTGCTCTAGGAATTCAACTCCTAATAAAACAATTGCGACAGCCTTCCTAAAAATCGCAGTCCGTTACCTTTCTCCATTTCAATTAATTTAGGTTGATTCCCCGCCCCTTGGGGCGGAACATCAGCCGGGGCAAGCCCCGGAGTTCATACTTTTGATTTAATTTAGATTAATTTAGTCACTCCTCCACTGTAGGAAGCTTCTCAATAGTTGTTAGGGCTTGAAGTAATAGCTTGCCTTCCTGTACATCAAACTTCTTGAGTTGCAGCGTTAATCCTCCAATGTCAAAGTTGCGTAAGTCTAGCAACTTAGCAAGATTTTCAAACAGCACAGTTGCAAACTCTAGCGATAATCCTTGCCCTTCAGCCGAAATAATTTCAAATTCAATCCGATATCCGTTATCCTTCAAGAAGGGAATTACGATCGCAGAAAGATGTTTTGTCTCGTTCGTTTTTTGTAGCCAGATATCAATATCAAAGGCAAGCTGACCTTCTTTCAATAGATTGACTTCTGCCTGTTGAATATCGATCGTTAAAGAGGCTTCTTGCGCCTGCATCTTGATATTCTTCGTCTTATTGCGAAGATAATCCGATCGAAGCGCACGATTGAGATCGGCTTCTGTTAATACAATTTGAGCCTGGGCATTGGTAGGTTGAGTGAGTTCAAGTTGACCAAATACAGCTTTGAGCGGGTCAATCGCTACGGAATCCGTATTAAGTTCGATCGCTTCAACTCGCAGATCGTGTTTCATTACCAGTCCTTCCCCGGCAATGGCAACAGAATCTACTTTCCCCTGGATTAATTTCACAGGGTCGGTTTGAATATCTATATTGACTTGTTCAACTTCATCTAGCTGATTTGCAATTGCAACTTCTGCTATCTTGCCAAGTGCTTGCTCACCCAAGTCTGGCTTATGCTCCATTACATTTTTCCCTTTTGCATGACTTCCTGAAGATGGCGACGAACCTCATGAGCGTGTTCTCTGTCAGCCTGCTGTAGCTTTTGGAAAAGTTCTACACAAGGTTGAGAACCCGCATTCTGAGCATCCTGTATATAAGTTTCATACAGTTGAACTGCTTCAGACTTGTTCTTCAGAACAGTCAGTAAATTGTACTCAAGATCGCTGATCGCTTTTGAACTTTCGTTTTTTGTAGTCATCATAAAATCTTCCTTCAACAGATTCTTTAACTAAGATTGACGGATCATTGTTCGCTTAGCCATCACCCTAAAAGCGTATAAATAGAATGTATTAGTAAAAACAAAAGATGCCTTTCAAAGAGAATGATGCCTCGAATGAATCTGGATCGATCGAATTACAGTGTTTGGCTATAGGAATTTAAGAAGTGACGATCGCCAACAAATACGAACCTTATTTCCCGCTCTCAAGAACGAGTTTTAAATTGGAATTCCATACAGATTTAGCCGTTTTTATAGTAAACGCAATACTAAATTTAATCCTTATGGTAGATGTATAGAATGTGTCTAATAGCATATCTTTCGTTCAGCAAAAACGACTAGAGTGTTTTTCATTGCACTCATGAGGCTCACATTTCTCTAAATCTCATTCTTAAGATAGGTTCAAGGAATGAAACCAGACAAATTAGAAGCTTCTAGTTGTTCTAAAGCGATTATAATCGCATAATTCAGTGCAGCAGCCTCTCATAGAGTTGCAGCTAAAGGAGGAACCTGAGGAGTCAAAGGGCTGTCAATGATGTTACGCATTTTGTTGATTGATGACAATCCTCACGATCGCCGTCTTGTGATCCATGCCTTAGAACAGGCATTTCCTGGTCTTGAGTTTCAGGAGATCATTCAAGCAACAGACTTTGAACAGGCATTGGAAGCAGGGCAATTTGATCTAGTGGTTACTGATTCTCAATTGCGATGGACAGATGGACTATCCATACTGAGAACAATTAGAACGCAGTATCCAGATCACCCCATCATTATGTTCACCAATAGCGGTTCTCAAGAGATCGCTGTTGAGGCAATGAAATTGGGGCTAGATGATTACGTTATTAAATCAGCCAGTCAGTGTTTGCGCTTACCCTCTGCGATTCGTCTAGCCTTAGAACGGGTAGAAACTCGTCGTAAAGCAGCAGGTTTAGAAACTCGTCTCCACACCTTACTGAATCAACTGAATGTGGGAATCTACCGCATGAGCCTGGATGGAGCGTTGTTAGAAGGAAATCGAGCTTTCTTGCGCTTGTTAGGGCTGGAGTTTTTGACTGAAATTCAGGCTAACGACACGCTTGAACCGTATTTCCAACCAGAAGATTATGCCCAACTGCTGAGCCAATTGAAGCAAGCCGATGAGGTGCCCACATATGAAGCATTTCCAACGGAAACCCAACAAGTACAGTTATGCCGAGCCGATCGCCAGAAGATTTGGGTACGGATTAGCAAAACCTTCATTACCATTAACGGCTTTACCATAATTGATGGCTTAATCGAGGATATCAGTGAAGCGATGCAGCAGCGAGAGGAACGGGAGCGTTTACTTCAGCTAGAACAAGCTGCCCGGATACAAGCGGAATCTGCAAATCGAATCAAAGATGAATTTTTGGCTATCCTTTCACATGAACTCCGATCGCCACTCAACTCGATTTTGGGTTGGGCAAAATTACTGCAAAGCCAAATGAATGATCCGGTAATTGTGCAACGAGCCATTCAAACGATCGAGCGTAACGCTGTTCTTCAAACGCAACTCATTGAAGATTTGCTGGATGTTTCTCGGATTTTGCAAGGTAAATTGAGCCTCAAGGTAACAACTGTAAATTTAATATCGGTGATTGAAGCGGCGATCGAAACGATGCGTCTGGCAGCGAACGCTAAATCCATTCAAATTGAAACACGATTGGATGCAACAGTTGGGCTAGTAACGGGTGACGCGACTCGTCTACAGCAGGTCGTTTGGAATTTATTATCAAATGCAATTAAATTTACCTCGGCTAGCGGGCAAGTAGACGTTTCTCTAGAACGGGCTGGATCATCGGCTCAAATTCAAGTTACTGATACGGGAAAAGGGATTCGAGCGGATTTCTTGCCGTATGTGTTTGACTACTTTCGTCAGTCAGATTCGTCTACTACTCGCTCATATGGCGGGTTAGGTTTGGGCTTAGCCATTTCTCGTCATCTCGTTGAGCTACATGGTGGGACGATCGAGGCAGTCAGCCTTGGAGAGGGACAAGGAGCAACCTTTATCATCACATTGCCGATCTTACTTACGGAGAGCGAGTCAGCAACCGATGCACATCCCTTTTCTCTTAACCCCGATGCCTCCCCTTTCCAAGGGCTACACATTCTCGTAGTTGACGATGAAACAGACACTCGCGAACTGCTGACCTTTGTGTTGGAGCAACATGGAGCAACAGTGACAGCTGTTTCATCTGTAGCAGAGGCACTAGAAGCGTTTCAACGGCTACCATTAGATTTGTTAGTTAGTGATATTAGTATGCCCAACCAGGATGGGTATTCGTTGATTCGAGCCATTCGCTTGAGCGCATCTACTCAAAGTCAAATTCCGGCGATCGCGCTCACTGCTCACGCACGTGAAGAGGATCGGAAACAAGCATTTGCATCCGGATTTCAACTCCATGTTTCTAAACCCGTTGATCCCTTTGAATTGGTTGTCGCGATCGCACGATTAGTGGAGTGTTCCTGAGATAAAACGAAAAAAGCGCCCCCCGAAGGGGACGCCTAAGTCAGCTATTCACATGAATTAACCGTTGATTTGCGGTGCCACCATCGCCACAGGCGCAGCCTCACCAGCCGCCAAATCCAACGGGAAGTT
>JAAUSF010000229.1 GCA_012033255.1 Cyanobacteria bacterium RU_5_0 | reverse complement strand
CAGAGGCTACGGCACAATTTTGCAGAATACTTAATTGAGTCTGTAAATTCACTTACGTTTAGATTCTGCAAAATTCTACTCCTATGGAGACTGCCTATTTAACGCCATGTGCAACGGGTTGACATCGCTCGTGGGACGGGCGAGATGCCCGTCCAGATCGGGGGAAGCATCTTGCCTACCCCACCAGAAATCAAGACTTGTAGCCATAAAGTTGCCCATCGCGTTATGTAAGGAGGCTCTACAAACGGCTGATGTTTTGATCAAAAAGTCTAGCTTAAAACTGTTTTTCCACCGATCCAAACCTTTCCCAAGGCTTGCTCAGCCATCTTTAAATCATCTGGGGTATTGCAGTTGAAGAGCATCTGAGCATCGCTCAATGGCAGCGCTTGAACGGACTGCTCTACCAGCCAGCGTTGGAACGATCGCCCTCCTTCCTGAATAAACTTCTCCAGTGTAACCGAGCAACGACGACGGTAGAATCCGCATAGCGGTTCCCACCAGCCTTGAGGATGCTGAGGCAAGAGCGCGATCGTTTCTTCTGATACGTTTGATAACTCACCCCTCCAACGTCGTAAAATCTCTACGTTCAACTGAGGTAAATCGCAAGCCAACAGCAATACCCAATCTGTCTGCACCCGGATCAACCCTTGAGCAAACCCCACTAACGGACCGTGATAACTGGCTTCTCCAGATTGATAAATTTCCTGAACAAATTCGATCGCTCCATCCAAAGTTACCGTACCTCCATCTAGCCAATCTTGATATCGCTCTTGCCAAGGCGTAACTACATAGACGCGCTCTGCAAGCTCTTGAGCCACCTGACACACTCGTTGCAGCAGAGGTATTCCTCCCACTTCAACCAACGCTTTATCTCGCCCCATCCGAGAGCTTTGCCCGCCAGCCAGGACGATCGCACTCAAACTCACATTTAGACTACTCATCCGTCACAAAATCCGTTGCCAGATTTCTCCAAGCTACAGTGAATATAGGACATTACATCATTTTGCAAGAGGCGACAAATGGCTAAATTGCTACAAATCCTACAACTAGGAAACCCCATCCTGCGCCAAACCACCCAACCGATCTACCACATTCATGACGATCGGGTGCAGGTTCTTATTGATAATTTGATGACAACACTGATCAAATCAAACGGCGTGGGTATTGCTGCGCCTCAAGTTAGCGAATCTTACCGGATGTTGATTGTGGCATCGCGTCCCAATCCTCGCTATCCCAATGCGCCAGAGATGAAACCGACTGTGATGATTAATCCTCACATTGTGGATCACTCCGATGACATGGTGAACGATTGGGAGGGCTGTTTGAGTGTTCCAGGGATTCGCGGGTTAGTGCCACGCTATCAGCAAATTGAGATTGAATATACGACTCGCGACGGCAGGATCGATCGCCAAGTCTTAACCGATTTTGTGGCGCGAATTTTCCAGCACGAGTTCGATCACTTAAATGGCTTGGTGTTTCTCGATCGGCTTGAAGGTGTTCAGGATATTATCACTGAGCAAGAATATTTAACGCGGATTGTTCCGGCTACAGTCGAACAACACAAAATTAAATGAACTTTGAACCACCAAGGCACGAAGATACGAAGACAGAAACCCTTGATCTTCGCTTTGTGTCTTTGTGGTCAGCGATTTTGTGGTTAGCAATTTGTGGTTAGCAAGCGTTCAAGCTTAACCCTACAGCCAATTCCGCAGTCCGCGAATGGTCATATAGACAGCTAACCCGATCAGGAAGAGGCGAAACATGGTGTTAACCGTGCGATCGGGCAGTCGGGGCAGTAGGCGAGTTCCCAACTGTGCGCCGAGAATGCCGCCCGCTCCCAAACAGATTCCGGGTATCCAGAGGACATTGTTATTGAGGGTATGCTGAATCAAACCGGAGATGGCAATGGCTACGATCGCTCCTAAACTCGTTCGCACAGCAGATTTAATCGGCTCTCCTAAAAACAGCATTTGTAATGGAACCATCACGACACCACCGCCGACCCCAAATAGCCCAGATAACAGTCCGGCTAATAGCCCAATTCCGGCGATCGCACGGGGATATGATGAAAACCGAATTTTCTGCTTCTCAGAAGGAATTGCCTCGGTTTGTTTTGCCTGCTGTTTCTTGAGCTTGGCTTTCAGATACATCAAGTAAATCGTGATCAGCAACAGAGCCGCAAATGCCAGGAAAAGCCAAGCATCGGGGAGACGATCGCCCACCCACGCCCCAACTTGAGCCGTCCCGATTCCAAATAACGCCAGTGCCAGTGACACCTGCCAATTCAACTCGCCTGCACGGAAGTTCCGCAAACTCCCAGACACCGAACTAAGAAACACGCCCACCAGACTAGTTGCTGTGGCTTGCACCAGAGGAATTCCAAATACGGTCAGGGCAGGAACCATCAACAATCCGCCGCCGATCCCCAACAACCCAGACATCGTTCCGGTAAATGTACCCAGCAAAAATAACAAAACCCATCCAAGGGGCGTCTCTAGCATCTCCTTGTTCTCACCTTAATAGTGACTTGTGTGCTGATGATATCGTAGTCTTCTGTTTACATTCGTTCCAGAACGGAGATTCCTAATAGCGAGAGTCCGAGTTCGATCGTGCGAGCGGTTAAGTCCGCCAAGATTAGGCGAGAGGTGCGTTGAGGTTCTTCGGCTTGAAGAATGGGGAGTCGATCGTAGAATTGATTGAATTTTTTGCTCAGTTCAAATAGATATTCACACAATCGATTGGGCAGTAAATCTATCTCGACGGCACTGAGAATTTCATCCAGTTGCAACAGGTGTTTGGCTAATGTGAATTCAGCTTCATCTTGTAAGACGATCGCAGCGTCTGTTCCTAATTCTGCAAAATTAATCTCTCCCTTACGACTAATCCCTTGCACCCGCACATAGGCATACAGCATATAGGGAGCCGTATTTCCTTGCAGTGCTAACATTTTGTCGTAATTAAAAATGTAGCTGCTGGTGCGATTTTGGCTCAAATCGGCATATTTAATCGCGCCAATTCCAACAACGTTAGCCACATTCGCTATAAAGGCTTCAGTTTCTTGCCGACCTTCTTCTTTAAGGCGAGTTTCTAAGTCATTCCGAGCATGGGCGATCGCTTCATTCAATAGATCAATCAACCGCACAGCTTCACCCGATCGACTCTTGAGTTTTTTGCCATCTTCGCCCAAAATCGACCCTAATGGCGCATAGAAAAATTCCACCTCATCGGTAATCCAACCGGCTCGACGACCGACTTGAAAAATCTGAGCAAAGTGATTGGTTTGTTCTGCGCCAACCGGATAAATCACTCGTTGTGCCTGGTCTACTTCCGTGCGATAGCGAATGGCGGCTAAGTCGGTTGTGGCATAGTTATATCCCCCATCTGATTTCTGCACAATTAATGGTAAAGGCTTCCCTTCTTTGTTCGTAAATCCGTCCAAGAAAACACATTTTGCTCCGCTATCTTTGACCAATAATCCCAGGCGATCGAGTTCTTCAATCACACCGAGTAACAGTGGATTATAGAAAGATTCTCCTCGCTCTTGAATCTCCGGAGAAAGCCCCATCCAATCATAAATTTTGCGATTCGTTCGATTGGAAAGATCGCAAACAATTTTCCAGGCTTGAATGGTTTCTTCGTCTCCTGCTTGCAGTTGCACAACCGCAAGCCGTGCCCGTTCCTGAAACGCTTCATCGGCATCAAACCGCTTTCTGGCTGCTTTATAAAAGCTGGAGAGATCGCCTAAATCAATATCGTTTGATTCTTTCAAGGCTTCTGGGTATGCCTCTCGCAAATAGGCAATCAGCATCCCGAACGGCGTTCCCCAGTCGCCAATGTGACTGAGCCGAATCACGTCATGCCCCAAAAATTCCAGAATTCGAGCAAGGCAATCGCCAATCACCGAGGGACGCAACAGCCCAACATGCACCTCTTTGGCAATGTTGGGACTGGGATAATCGACAATGACTCGTTGAGGATGCTGCGATCGCGCTACTCCCAAACGCGGATCAGTGTGAATCGCGTGCAGTTGCGCTTCTAAATAGCTCGTCTTCAGTGCCAGGTTGATGAATCCGGCCCCCGCCACCACCGGAGGGTGACAAAAATCAGCCACATCAAGCTGTTGAATGATTTGTTCAGCGATCGCCCTGGGTGGTTTGCCCAACTTCTTTGCCAACGACATCGCCACATTAGACTGATAATCCCCGAACTTGGAATTGCTAGCCGGAACAAGGATCGGGTCAGTTCCAGCGAGTTCGTCTCCGAATGCAGCTACGAGTGCTTGCTCAAATCGATCTTTTAGCTGGGTGAGGGTTTCGTTCATAAGGGTGTATCTGCGATCGGGCTATCCGCCGAACTCAACTATTCCTAGAATAGCGACCTCACTGCTGATTTTTGCGGAATTATCTTGCCCAGCGTTATTGAACTTGTTGGCGATCGAATTGTCTGCTAAAAAAGGGAAAGCAGATTATTGAGTTGTTTGGGCGTTGCTAAATAGCGGGATGAGTTGTTATTGTTCTCATTCCTGCATTGCCCCCTAAATCCCCCAATTCTGGGGGACTTTGATCGACTACGTACTTCGCACACGCCAGCGAACGGTTCTCCCAGAATTATCGATTTTCCCTCTACTCAAGCCCCCACAATTATGAATTTTTCTAAACTTGATTCGTTTGCTAGCCTCTTTGCTGGAACGGCGGCGGTTGCGGCAATTGTGATCACTCAACCGAACGTGGCTCTGGCACTGACTCCTGAAGAAGTTTATGAGATTGCGGTGCCGGTGACGGTGCTGATTACTAGCCCAAATAGTGGCGGCGGGTCGGGGGTGATCATTGCTAGAGAGGGCAACACATATACGGTGCTGACCAATGATCATGTGGTTTGCGATCGCTCCACCGAAGGAACAACTCGCTGTGCCGAAGATACGCCTTACCTGGTTCAGACGCACGATGGTCAGAGCCACTCCGTTATCGCCACCCGTATCAAACGGTTTCACAATGGCTCGAATGACCCAGATTTAGCGATCGTCCAGTTTACCAGCCCGATCGACTATCCAGTTGCCACGCTTGGTAATTCGGATGAAGCGGAGGTCTATCAAGAAGTGTACGCTTATGGCTTCCCAGGTTATGTGGATAGTGCGGGTTATTCCCGGCAGGAGTCTCAAGCTCCCAGAGGCTTTATCACCGATATCGATGTCGAAGATGCTGAAGATGGATACACGCTCGCTCACGATGCGGTTATTTGGCATGGCTTGAGTGGCAGCCCTCTGTTTGATGCGAAAGGACGAGTAATTGGTATCAACGGTTCGGCTCGAACTGCCTACGTAGAAGCCTATCAATCGACTTCAGGAGGTTTAGTCAGTTCTGGTCTTTACGTCCCTGTGGATACGGGAATTTATCTGGCAATTCCGATCAACACGTTTGTGGGTCTGCTTCCTGAATCAGGACTGAATCTTGCAAACTTATTGAATGTAGACAACACCCCTGCCCCCAGTATTCGCCAAAGACTTCGTAATCCTGAAAGTGCCGAAGATTTCTATGTGCGGGGAATTATTCGAGCGACTGAAGGAGATTTTGAAAATGCGATCGAAGACTTCGATCGAGCGATTGAACTGGATTCTGAATTTATCAAAGCCTACTACCAACGATCAGTCTCTCATTATCAGCAAGGGAATTTACAACAAGCAAGTGCCGATCTCGATCGAGTCATTCAGTTAGACAGTAGTTATACCCTTGCTTACTCAGTTAGAGGTTTTGTTCGTGCGATTTCTGGCGATTATCAAGGCGCGATCGAGGATCTGAATCGTGCCATTGAACTTGACCCAAATGATGCCACTGCCTATACTAATCGGGGTGCTATTCGTAGCGAGTTAAGGAATAGGAACAAAATAAGACCGGAGAGTTAAGGAGGAGAGTGATAGGCTAAAGGCAACCCTCACCGTTTCCCCTTAATGATGCAATCCTACCCCACTGAGATTGAACAAACCATGCAACGGTT
>JAAUSF010000082.1 GCA_012033255.1 Cyanobacteria bacterium RU_5_0 | reverse complement strand
AACCTCTATCAAGTCTCCAGGCAGCTATTTATTCCGGTGATTCGGCAATTCATCCTGAAAAATCGCTCAGAACCCGCCTCAGCGTGATGACCCACATTACTCTATTTCTGTCAATGCGTAAGTCCTACAGCAATCTATATAGAAAACCCAGCATCGCGGCTGGGTAGGTCTCTCTTCTCTCAAGGAGTTGAAATCTGCAATGGTTGCAATGGGATGAATAAATTATTTTTTAATTCCCGATAAGATTTTAAATAGTGCATCCGTTGCTTCATCTTTAAGGTACCTTGGAGAGGCGAGTGCCTACGTCCTCCGAGCGTCTCACCTGATTGGGTGAACCAAGTAATCGATTTGCTTGCTGAAGCCTTGCAGGTTGTGTAATGCTGATGGGAAATCGACTCGCAATCATAGTTCGACGGCAAGAGACATGATAGGCAAAGTGGCGCTTGGCGGTATTTGTGCGGGCTTGGCTTTATGCGTAGCGGTACGCTCCGACAACGAGGTTGTGCGGGCGGCAGCGGCAGTAGCAGGTTCCTGCTCGATCGGCTTCACCGTGACGACCCTTGTGTTGAAACGACAACAAGAACGCAAAACCCGCGAAGTACATGCAGATATGTACATTGAAATGTTACGGCAGATGCATACCCAACAGCCTCCTGCTGTACCGCAACAACCTCCCGCCTGTCGGGGCTGCTACCATTATCACGGGCGAGTTTATGGCGGAAATTTATTAGTCTGCGCGATGCATCCTTATGGGGTGGAGGACGATCGCTGTGATGATTGGCAAAATAACGAAGCCGATGACCTGGATGATTTTCACCAGGATGATGACATTTAATTTGCGTCTGTAGGAACATTAACTCGGCAACATTATAATTATGCCTTGCTTATAGTAATCACTTTAGTGGTTTCAGTTTGGAGCTAGCTGCCAATCCCTTAAGCGGCTGAAGCAGTTACGAACATAGATACTCTCTAATGCTTCTTGGGATTCAAGTATACTGGGTCTGGTTACGGAGAATCGGCAGCGTGGCTCATGAGAGAGTGTCTCCTAGTTTTAGGGTTGGGCAGTAGTGCGATCGCTGGAGCGGTGGGGATAGGGGTTGTAGCTTGGGCAGAGCAACCGTTGTTTGTGGCGTATCCCTCAAATGGTCATGAGACAACAGCGGCACAGATTTTTTTGATTGGGACGGCTCCGTCAGACGGAGAGGTGACAGTGAACGGTCAGAGGATCGATCGCAGTCCTGCTGGACATTTTGCCCCCAGTTTTCCGCTTCAACTCGGCGAGAATATCTTCACCTTAAATTATCAGGATCAGGAGTTAGTGATTCGGGTAAATCGCGTTTCGATCGCCTCGCCTGTCCCCGTTGGCGTATCGTTTGGAGAGGGATCACTGACCCCTGCGGTAAACATTGCTCGAATGCCAGGAGAAGCCATATGTTTTGGGGCGATCGCGCCGCCTGATGCGGCAGTTTCCGTTAGTTTGGGCAATCAAACTATTCCTCTACTATCTCAATCGAGTTCTGTCGATTTGCCGCCTAACTCGGCAGTTCTGATACTCCAAAATCAGCCGATCGCCACTACAGCTACCCATTACCAGGGCTGTACCACTGTGTCTCAATCTGGCAATCTAGGGTTGCCAGAGTTTCAACTCATGCTGAATGGAGACATGGTGCGTCAAACCGGATCAGGACGAGTCGAAATTCTTGCTCCATCGCCGCTTCAAGTGATCGAAGTCACCGCTGATCAGGGCACTGCCCGAACAGGACCAAGTACCGATCATTCCCGCCTCACGCCATTACCCAAAGGAACTCGATCGGCTGTTACAGGTCGAGAAGGAGAATGGCTGCGGTTAGACTATGGCGGCTGGATTCGTGCCTCTGATACGCAAGTCGTGCAAGCCACTGTTCCGCCGCATACACTGATTCGGAGTGTTCGTGCCCGTCAAATAGACAATTGGACAGAAATCGCTTTTCCGTTGCAAGTGCCTGTGCCTATAAGCGTCTTGCAAGGCGATCGCACCTTCACGCTCACTCTCCACAACACGACTGCCCAGACTGACACTATCTTGCTCAATGACGATTCGTTGATCGATCGGTTGGATTGGCAACAAACGGCACCAGGGCAAGTTCAATATCTCTTTAATCTGAAATCCGATCAGCAATGGGGCTATAAACTGCGTTATGACGGCACAACCTTAATCTTGTCGCTTCGCCATCCACCTGAGATAGAAAATGAAGATTTACCATTGACGGGTATGAGTATATTACTCGATCCAGGGCACGGCAGTTCGGAAGATTTGGGAGCGCGAGGTCCAACGGGTTATCCAGAAAAGGATGTGACATTGATCGTCTCGAAGCTAATCCGCGATCGCTGATTGCCCGTGGCGCAACAGTTTACATGACGCGGGAAGGTGATATTGATTTGTATCCCCAAGATCGGGTGGCGATGATCGATGCGTTAGAGCCGACGATCGCGCTCAGCGTTCACTATAATGCCCTTCCAGACGATGGAGATGCAGTGAACACTGCCGGAGTGGGCACCTTTTGGTATAGCCCTCAATCCCATAGTCTTGCTGTATGGCTGCACAATTACCTGACGGAAACACTCGATCGCCCGTCCTATGGAGTCTTCTGGAACAATCTTGCCTTGACTCGTCCTACCGTGACCCCGGCTGTGCTGCTAGAACTCGGATTCATGATCAACCCAGACGAGTTTGAGTGGATCACGAATCCGGATGAGCAAGAGCGGCTAGCAGAGCGATCGCGGAAGGTGTGACTCAGTGGATGTTCCAAAGGGCTGAGGACTGAGGACTGAGGTAGCTCTTATAGCGGTGTCACGTCGGATTGCGATCGGGTGATCCGCAGTTTGTAGGGTTCGTTGCTTCCAACTTGACTCTGAACTCTGACAGAATAGTTTCCTGACTCCAGATTTGACGCAAATAGCGTGGCGTTGTCATCTGCATCGACATCATCGAATAAGGTTCTGCCGTTGCTCGTTCTAACGACTTCTTTACGGCTGTTCAACACGGAGAAGGCGATCGACTTATCATCAGAACTGTCGTTTGTGAGTGCGAATGCGACGCGGCTAGTTTTGTCAACGTTGAAGTTGTAGAGATCGCGATTGCTGCCACCCACTCTACCTGTAAAGTTGTAGCTTCTGCCAGGAGTCAGCTTCCCTAAGCTGCGTGTGTCAGAATTGCTGGAATCGTCATCATCGTCATCATCTCCGTTGGAATCGTTTAAGGAGAGGCGGAGGCGATAGCTTTCATTGTCACCGTCATCACTTTGAATACGGACATAATATTTGCCTTTCGCCAACCCAGAGACAGATAATGATCCTTCATCGTCAGGCTCAATGTTTTTGAACGCCTGTTGACCCTTGCTCCGTACCACTTGTCCGTTACGATTTAAGAGAGAAATGGCGATCGGGTCTCCGTCATTTTCTCGGTGGTCTAGCTTGGCTTTAAACTCGCCTCGGTTGTCAATTTCGATTTCAAAGAAGTCTAAATCATCACCGCCGACATCACCTGAATAATTGCGGCTTTTACCGAGTTTAAGTTTGCCAACTTCTTTAGCATCGCCGATGCTGTCACCATAATCACCGGGACCAAAAAGACCTGTGCCAAATAGCCCGTTGTTGCGGCGATTGCTTGTAGAAAGACTGTTACGAGTTGAAGTGCGAAATGAGGATTTGTTCAACATAGCTCCGTGAAATTGAATGAAATCGAGGTTAAAAATATCTCAACAGAGGAGGAACCCGTTGGTATTACATTGTGTGGCGATCGCAAGAAACAGCCCCTCAAACTATGACGATTTTTATTGAATTTGACTCTTTTGAATCTTGTAGTCAATCAATTCGTAATAGCTTGAACCTAATATTTAGTTAAACAGAACTAAACGACTTTTGAATCCATCTTGTGACAATTACCAAAAACCAGTTCATTGTCACAATTCTTCTTCATCAAACCTCCTCATTAAAAGGGCTGTATTTATGTTAGTAATTGCGATGATCTATACTAAGACTGCAAGGATTGCAAAAAGGTTCCCATCGGGATACTAGCTTTTTACAGCTAGCGTTTTGTTCATTTTGTTTGCTCCTCTTTTAATTTCAACCCACGCAAACTGTTCTTATGACGCACTATCAGCAGAGCATCAAAGTTCAAACGAGCGGTAAATCGCTCTACAAAATTACCTCAAAGGTTGCATCCGTAGTTGCAGACTCCGGCATTCAAACAGGGCTGTGTACGCTGTTTCTACGTCACACCTCTGCAAGTTTAATCATTCAAGAAAATGCCGACCCTGATGTGTTGACGGACTTAGCTAACTTTCTCGCCAAGCTTGTGCCAGAGGGCGATCGCTACATCCACAGCACGGAAGGCCCTGACGATATGCCTGCTCACATTCGCACCGTTTTGACGCATACCTCAGAGCAAATTCCGATCGTCAATGGCAGACTCGTTTTAGGTACCTGGCAAGGCATCTATGTTTGGGAACATCGATCGCACAGTCATTTACGAGAATTGGTGGTTCATATTGCGGGAGATTGAACGTTTAGCCACTTAATGAATGTTCTCATACTCCCCTAAGTCTAGAAATGTTTCATTTGCCCGATCGGGTGATTTTGGGTAGCCCGATCGTTGTCAAGTTGTGAGTGGGCATACTACGAATACTCCTTAACGACAAGGGAATATCTTATGCCGGAGCAACAACAATGACAGCAAAACGATTATCTGTTAAACAGGCGAGACAGACCAAACAGAAAGTCATGCTTATAGTATCGATTCTGTTTTTTCTAGCCACAACTGGATTTAGCGTGGCGAATCTTTTCAGAACTGCGATAAACTCGCCTGAAGCGATCGAACAACCCGTCTCGGAGATTCCAGAGGAGCTACTTCAACAACAAGCCACCGTGTACGAACGAATTTTAGAACGAGAACCCACGAATCAAACTGCTTTAGAGGGTTTAGTGGATGTTCGGTTGCAGTTGAATAATGTGACAGGGGCGATCGTTCCGCTAGAGAAATTGGTTGAGTTGTATCCCGATCGGAGGGATTATGCTATGCTTTTGAGCCAGCTTAAGCAGTAAACCAATCCTCTACCTTAAATAGAGCAATGATAGTAATTCACGAGTGTTAAATGTGGGCTTTCAAATGAGCGAGTTGAAACAGAACAGACTCTAACTTTTCGATGGCATGGGCTTGATTAAATTTGTGTAATGCTGTCTGTTGACCAGCATGGGTAACAGCTTCCCATTCTTCAGGATGTCTAGGTAATGAAGATAGGATATCTGCTAAATCGAGAGAATTTTCTGCCTCAAAAATAAATCCATCGTTGCCATGCTCTACAATCTCACCTGCGCCTCCGGTTCCGCTTGTAATTAACGTCAAACCAGCCGCCATTGCCTCGATTTGACTAATTCCAAAGGGTTCTTGGAAGCGGGAAGGGAAAACTAAAACATTGTGGGTTAAATAGAGTTCCTTTAGTTGCTCACGTGATAATGCGCCCATAAATTGAACACGATCTGACATTTCTTCCGATTCAACAAATTCCTTTAAAGCGTAGACAAAATCGGGTTGAAGCGACCCCCCTGCGATCGATGCCGTAAATTCAACATCCATTGCATTCAATACACTTAATGCTTCGATGAGAACATCGGCTCCTTTGTAAGGCATCACCAGGCTGGCATACACAATTCGCAAATGGTCATGCGGCAGTAAATAGGGTTGATAGAATTCCTCAACTGCCGCCCCTGGATAAATTGTTTGGGCAGTTTCAGTCGGATAACCATGCTCTTGAAGATGGTTTTTGATCCAATCGCTACATGTAATGTATTGGTATAGAGGAGTCCTAGGTGCGTATTCAGCTAGATACCCTGGACGAGCATTCATGACGTAATGAGCGATCGGCACTCCTGCGGCTAAAATCGCTCGCACAAAAGCCATTTCCAAGAAATCAACATTGCCTGCTAAACAAACATCCGGTTGAAATGTTTGTAGTTCTTGAGTCAAGGTTTTCTGGTTCTCTGTAATAATTATCGGAATTTGATCGGAAGAAAAATGTTTTGCACCAGCTTCACCCCAAGTACCTGTCAGCAATAAATTCCGTCGCACGGTGGGTTCAGTTAGCGATAGAGTATGGCTAACTTGAAACTTTTCTTGATTGCTGGTTAAAACCAAAACGTCATGACCACGAGATTTGAGCAGTCGCGCACAATCTGCTATTCCTCGTTCGTATCCCCCGATCGCTTGAGGTGGATAAAGGTTATTAACTACTAAAATTCTCATCATTTTGCTCCAATTATCAGTTATGAGCCAGGTTATAGAACCAATGTCAGTATACCCATCAGATTGATTTGGTTAAGCTTTAATGAAAATTTCGATCTTTTTTTGGGTATAGTCCTTATAGTCTTTGTTTAATAGTCATATCGTAGAAAACATGACTGAGTTCAGCAAGCAAAATGCAGACTAAATCAGCCTACTCAAGGATTTAGGAGTAACACGATTTATGGTTAAAGCAAACTTTTCACTACACATTTCTGGAATCGATTGCAATTCTGTTAATCTGTTTGGCGATCGTGCCGCCTTAAGGAAAACTCTCTATAACTTTGCTGATTTGTATGATAAACGCCCGTTTGATAATACGGGTGGTATCAAATTTGCGTCTGCCTTCGCGTACTATTTCTTTTTGCAGCAGATCGCTCCCAAGGTCGTGATTGAATCGGGGATTTGGCGCGGTTTTTCGACCTGGCTGATTGATTCTATGTTGCCCAGCAGCCAGTTATTCTGCCTTGATCCTGTCCTGATGATGCCGTTCAAATTTGAATCAGCTTATCGACCGAAACGAGCTATTTACAGTACACAAGATTTTTCGTGTTTTGGGTTTTCTTCTGAAACTGCATCTCAGGCATGTGTAATTTTTGATGATCATCAGAACGTTCTCCCTCGTCTGGAACAAGCCTTACATTATGGCATCGAACATGTCATGCTTGATGACAATCAGTATGCTGAAACGTATCACGAATCTATCTCTCATCTACTCAAAAATAACCATCCTATCTTGCCCTACCTGTTTGAATCCATTGAGGAATATTATCTCTTTCCGCCTCTCATTCCACCGATACCAGAAGAATGTCCGGTTGAACCGCTCTGGAATGAGATTCCTCCTCGTCTCCAACATCTCGATATTGAATCCGAATTTGCTTACACATGGGTCACGTATATCCGACTTAAGATCAATTCCAAGTTTCAATTTGATGCAGATTAATACGGTATCACTGCCTTAGCTGCCACATCTGTTCATAAGCTTTTTCCATTTCGTGAGTAAATGTTTGACCCTTCCATAACGCTGCTGTGGATTGCGATCGCCACAACTGAGCGGCAATATGGGATCGCAACGCCACATCTTCTCCGAATCGGATGCCCCACGCTACGTAATCGTCATCTGTCCAGGCAATTCCCTCTTTCACTCCAACATTCATTAGCATCGTGTAGCTGTTGCGGGCGGCAAATTGTTCTCCTACACGAGTGACGATCGGCAGTCCCATCCACAAGGCTTCGAGCGTTGTGGTTGCGCCATTGTAGGGATAAGTATCGAGAACGACATCCGCGATTCTCAAGTTGGCACGGTGGATCAGTTCCGAGGGGGCGTGAGGCAGAAATCGCAGACGATCGCGGCTGACTCCGGCTTCATCGGCAAGTTGTCCAAAAAATGCTTCTAATAATTCAGGATTTGATCGCTGACTCTTAATCAAGAAATAGCTATTGGGGACAGCATTGAGGATTTTGAGTTGCAGCCGAATGTTATCTGGGTTGCGTTTCAAGCCACTTTGAGAACTAAAGTAAACGATCGCCTCATTGGGAATATTGAGTCGATCGCGTCGTAAGTTTGGGATACCAATTTCAAAACCATCAACTGCGATGTAGGTTTGTGGCAAGCGCCAAATTTTTTCTTGATAGTAAATTGAAGCCTCGTCTGGCAAGACATAGGGATCAGCAATGAAATAATCAACGCCAGGAATGCCAGCCGCATCGAAGCCGAGCCAGTTGACCTGAATCGGAGCAGGCTTGAGAGCGACCAGACCACAGCCTGCCAAACTGGTTAAACTATCCAATTCAACCAAGATATCAATGCGATCGCGATGAATCTGATCGGCAATCTCACAGACAGGCAATTTGACCGAATGAAATCGATCGCCATACTCGCGCTTTAGACTCTTCTGAATCGCATCTTCTGAATCGCTGAGTGAATAAAGATGCACTTCAAATCGATCGCGATCGTGATATTTCAGTAACCAGCGAATCAGCCAGCCAATCGAATGCTGTCGTAAACATTCTGAGAAATAGCCAATGCGGAGCGGTTGAACGGAATCACGAACCGATTTGTGCGTGTGAATATTGTGAATATACTGTTTGCCCAATTGAACTGATTGTTGTTGTAATTCGGCGTGGCAAGCCGAACCTAAGTGATTGCGAATGGGACGATTCACACTCGGATTGTCTTCAAAGTAGAGTAAAAATGCGCCCATTCCCATCAAATTTGGTAAGGACTGGCGTTCCTTCGCGGTGAGTGTTGAGGTTGGAGCCAGACCCAGGTTAGTTAACCCCTGTTTGTGAATTTGGTAATATGCCCAAGAGTCCTGCCAGTTCTGACAAACAGACATTGAAGCTGACAGAATCATGTGAGTGCAGAGGATTTGCTCGACGCGATCGATCGGTTGTGTCAAGCAATGCTGCGCCAATGGAATGCTTTTCAGCAGATAATCAGCGTCTCCGGTGTGCTGCATCCAAGTGATTACAGCGATTAAAGTTTTTGGATCATTGGGGGCAAGGTCGAGGCAAAGTTCACCTAATCGAGCGGCTGCCCCTGTGCGTCCCGTCTGATTCAACCTGTCTCCCTGTTGTACCCAAAACTGGAGTAATTGCGCCTGCAACTGCTCAGCTTGCGCTGGATCTGCCTCCAGCAACGGGGTCATCCAGGTCATCTGAGCCTCTGCTTCCTCGCCTTGGAGCCACTGAGCCAGCCCCAAATACCAGTAGTTCGTTACTTCAGAAGGATCGTGTTCAATCAACGAGGCCAACTGTTCTGTCGCTTCCACATACTGCTCTTGCGCGAACAATCGATCGATTTGTAATGGCCATTCAACCCGATTCATAACAACTCAAGTTCCTCCCATACCTCATCACTCCATCATCACTCGATCGCCCATCCACATTTGCTCATAGGCTTTTTCCATCTCGCGGGTAAATTGCTGACTATCCCAAAGGGGAGCCGTGCGACGAGATTGCCAGAGGCGACAGGCGATCGCTTGTCGGAGAGCGGCATCGGTGCCGAGACGAATGCCCCATTCAATGTATTCTGCATCGTTCCAGGCAATTCCTTCATGGATACCCGTGTTCATCAGCATCGTGTAGCTGTTGCGGGCGGCAAACTGTTGACCCACGCGAGTGACGATCGGCAGCCCAACCCACAAGGCTTCCAGGGTGGTGGTTGCGCCGTTGTAGGGGTAAGTATCGAGAACGACATCTGCGAGTTGCAGATTAGCCCGATGGCCGAGTTCGGAAGGGGCATCAGGGAGGAACCGCAAGCGATCGACACTCACCCCTTCGGCGTCTGCCATTTCTTTGAAAAAGGTTTCAATTAAGCTTTGATCGGCACGGAAACTCTTGATTAAAAAGTAGCTATTGGGAACAGCTTTGAGGATTTGCAGTTGTAGCCGCACGTTCTCAGGATTGCGCTTTAACCCGGTTTGGGAACTGAGATAAACGATCGCCTCATCAGGAATGTCTAGCTGATCGCGTCGGCGGGAGGGAGTGCCGATTTCAAACCCATTGACGGCAATGTAGCTCTGAGGCAATCGCCAAATGGTTTCCTGATAATAGTCTTGAGCATTGTCTGGTAACACATACGGATCGGCAATGAAATAATCGACAGATGGCAATCCGGAGGCATCAAATCCCAACCAATGTACCTGAATTGGAGCCGGTTTCAATGCTACCACTCCGCAGCCGCCTAAATCGGTGAGACTGTCTAACTCGACTAAGATATCGATTTGATCGGCATGAATTTGATCGGCAATTTCGATGATATTCGTTGGCATGTGATGAAATCGATCGCCATAGTCTTTCACGAGTGTATTCTGAATCGCATCATTTGATTTTGCGTGTGAATAGAGATGCACTTCAAAGCGATCGGGATCATGGTGCATCAATAGCCAGCGAGACAACCAACCGACGGAATGCTGACGGAGCGAGTTGCTTAAATACCCAATCTTAAGCAATCGGGTTTTTGGATTCTGCGAGGTGAGCGATCGGGATTTATTACGTTCTAAATTATGTTCTGCATAGCGTTCTACTGTCTCACGCTGAATCGTTCGCAGTTCAGTCTCTGCGATTTGGGCAATTTGATTGCGAATTGGGCGATTGATCGCGGGTTCATCTTCAAAATAAAACAGCAAGCCGCCGGTCGCGAGTAGGCGTTGCGGTGTGACCAAAGGTTCGGCTTGCGCGACGTGTGATGAGTTATCAGATGAAGGGTGCAACACCGATCGCAACAACGTTTTGTAGTCTGCAAAAATCTCTTGAGTGCGCTGTCCCTGTCCACCTACGCCCATCAAGGCGGCTAGCAATGCCTGAGTGCTGACAATCCGGCTGACGACATCCTCACAGAGCGTCAGACAACGCTCTGCAACGGCAACGCTTTGCTGACGAGCGGCAACATCGCCCCGTTTCAAAAAGTCGATCGAGTTATGTAACGTTTGATAATCATAAGCAGCGAGTGGCACATAAATTTGGGCTAATGCCGCCGCGATCGTGTGTTGAGAATTCGTGTAACACTTGCCTGCTCTTTGATGTAGCAATCTTACCCATTGATAAATTACGATCGGCTCAACGTTGCCCGATGACAGATAGGTGACACAGGAACGCAGAAAAGCAAGGGTTTTCTCATCTCCCGGATTCCACTCTAATAACTGTTCACTCACCTGCAATACGATCTGATTCAGACGATCGCTTTTTTCCCAAGGCGTAAATTGTGGTAACGTCTCTGTGATCTGTTCCAATAATCCGCTTTCCCACCAATCACTTTCTGCCCGGATGCCCCACGCGATCGCCCACAGCAACTCTTCCAAACTCAACGGCACAAATTCGCGTTGATATTGGCACAACACCCACGCCATCTGATAGTTTTCCTGAGTCGCTTGCCGCTGCGCTTCCATCTGCAAAATCGCCGCTAATTCCAACGCCCGATCGTGTTGCTCCGCTTCAGACTCGACTGCCAACATCGGACTCATCCAAACCGCCTGTGCTTCCTCCTCGCGTTCTTGCAGCAGATACAGTAAACCCAAATACCAGTAGTAAATCATTGCATTTGGATCAGCCTCGATCGCCTGTTCACAATACGCCACTCCCTCAGCGTAGTGTCCTGCGCTTAGGTAGCTACCGAGGAGGGCGCGATCGGCGGAATCGGGGGCTATCTGTCCTATGTCCTGCATCACCTGTCCTTCTCTAACGCGATTTCTCCTCTATTTTTCCCTGGTTTTCGATCAGGCCAATCTGTAGAGCTTGCTACCATGCCTCCAACGATTCCAGAGTTTGCTGGCAATGCACTAAGTTCTCCGCTCGGTTCGCTCCAACCGAATTGTTAGCTAGATAACCTCACTACCCTACATGCACAGATGGAGCAACAGGAATGTGACTGTACACGTCTGCATTCTCTTCCTGAGCCTGACGCAGGTCATACTGTGCTTGAAGATTTAGCCAGAACTGAGCACTGTTACCAAAGTATCGCGACAGACGCAAAGCTGTATCTGCGGTGATACTACGCTTTCCAGCTAAAATCTCACTGATGCGGGTTTGAGCTACACCTAGATCTTTGCTCAGTCTGTAGGGCGTAATCTCCAGTGGCTCCAGAAAGTCTAGTTTGAGAATTTCGCCCGGATGTATGTTTGGTAAACGATTACTGTTCATGGCGCGTTAGCTATTTTTAATGGTAGTCCACTATTTCCACCTGATCGGCGTTACCCTCATCCGTCCAGATGAAGCAAATTCTCCACTGGTCATTAATACGAATGCTATACTGCCCCTCACGCTCACCCTCTAACTTCTTTAGCCGATTACCCGGCGGGACGCGCAGATCATGAATTGATACTGCTGCGTTGAGTATTAGAAGTTTTCGTAGAGCAACCGTCTGAATGTCATGTGGGTAGTGAAGAGACTTAAAGCCCTCAAATATAAGCTTAGTCTCTTTAGACTTGAAACTTACTATCACGATTATATGCTAACGTATAGCAATACTATTGTCAAGCATGAGTAACCTATCCAATCAGTAATCAGGAATCCATCTCCATTTAACCGCCGCGCAACCGCAACGACCCAACGCTCTTCTCGTCGTACCCGATAAAACAATAATACTTCTGCATCTTGGCTTTGAAACCTCGGAAGTCTGAACGATCTCGTATAGCCGTTGAAGAAATAGTTAGATCGCTTCAGTTGTCGATAAGGAAGTACTTCAGGGCTATTGGTGGAGTGCCGTCTGCCCTTTTGTTAAAATATGGTAGTAACCTGTAGCCATAAGTCAGCTAGGTTAGGACATGGACATTTTTGTGGAGCGGCGAGTCCGCCCCACAAAAATGTCCTAACCAATATGACTATGGTTATAAAACCTTGATCTTTGCAATAAGGATATGGCAATAGCAGACACCACAATATCTATTTCTGTTGATGCTGCTACAGCACAAGCTTACAACCAAGCACCTACAGAAGATCAGAAAAAAATACAAATTCTCCTTCGGTTACGGATGCGTGAATTACTTAACACATCGACTTCTTCGTTGAGTCAATTAATGGACGAGATTGGTGCAAGGGCAGAAGCAAGAGGGTTGACTCCAGAGGTCTTGGAAACGCTACTGCGTGATGAGTAATCTTCTTCGTTTTGTTCTTGTTTTATCCAAGGTGCAGTTTTGGTTTCAGACACCACGTTAAATGAACTTGATACAGTATTGCGTCGTTCGCGTTTTGACCGTTATGTTGCAGAAGAGGAGCGGTTACAATTTTTAGCTACGTTTGTGCAAGATGCAATGCTTATCGAGGTGACTGAGGTTGTTACTGATTGTCGAGACCCCAAAGATAACAAGTTTTTGGAACTTGCTGTAAGTGGTGATGCGACTCGTATTATTAGTGGTGACAATGATCTTCTGAGTCTCCATCCCTTTCGAGGCATACCAATCATTACACCTCAAGCTTTTATCCATCAGTCTTGACAGCGACCTAACAATTGCAATGCAGCGGACGGAAGGAAAACGCTGGTCATTCGGAAGGAATGTTAAGAGGAGCGTCTGCTCCGAAAGCTACTAACTAACAACTGGGCAGCACCGCAACAAAAACACGCTCAGGGCACCAAACCACCCAAGACCTCCGAGGTTTCAAAAACCTCGGAGGTCTGAACGATCTCGAGTAGTGCCATTTTGTAAAGGATAAAGAAAAATTGTCTTATCGAGTGAAGCGATCCGTAGCGCAGGCATCTTGCTGCCTGGGTGACAGTCGAGACGACTGTGCTACGGTTTTTCTCTATGCATTTACAAAATAGGACTACCCAATCTCGTATAGCCGGTGAAGAAATAGTTAGGACAGATTTTGTTTCTGAGTCCTGCTTTGGGTAAAGGTTTCGATTCATTCCTTATTCTTCGTTCTTCATTCTTCATCCTTTCGCTGACCCAGGGAACGAGTTCTAGCGATTTCGCACAACAAAATAACCAGGCAGGATTTCCCTACCTGGTTAAGATTGCAACGAGATCTATAGCAGTAGCCAGCGTGGTTAGGGCATTGCCAAAGGCTGAAAGGCAAACGGTCAATCAATCCTGACTCAGCACTCAGTCCTCAAAACTCAGCACTTAGCTATATATATTCGCGAGACCCAAAGGAGCCAAGTTAGTAAAAATTCATACCGCTATTCAGCATCTCGAGCACCGAGTTCATCGTAGCCACCTTTACACTCGACGTCGTTGGCTCCTTCGACTTTCTCAGGTTGATCAGCATCACCATCACCTGTAGTAGGAGATTCACAGATTGCTGCGCCAGTTTGTCCGTTGCCGAAGATGAATACCCCACCAGAGTATGCCTTGAGTGTACTGGTATCGTTAGGATTGGCTTTAATTATGCCTTGCGTTTCATTGCTGAGATTCATCCCTGTGTAGGTGTAGCTTTTGGTGTCAGTGGGCAAACCAATTTCGAGCGTTTCAAAGTCCTTCGCGAATAGGTCATTTTCAATCCGGTGAGCTTGTTGGGCGCGGTTGACGGAACCGACGAAGTTCTTGGCTTCAGATTGCTTGGCTTTAGCGGCTTGGTTGAGGAAGGAAGGCAGCGCGATCGCAGCCAGAATACCAATGATGATGATCACAACCAATAGTTCAATCAGGGTGAAACCTTTTTCAGATTTCTTGCGATCGATCATGTGCTGAAGGAACTTGGTTTTGAATTCGGTTTTCATGAGAGGTGTCTCCTTGAGTTGCGGGATTTTAATGTAGTGGATTTCTAACTCCTGAACCTAACTTACCCACGCCTTTGAGGATTCATATCACCCCCAAAAAATTTCCACCTGTAAATTTTGTGTTGATGGATGGCATGTGTGTAGGGGCAATCCTTGCATGGTTGCCCTGATTAGAGGGCAGACACATCGGTCTGCCCCTACCGATCGCACGACACATCGGTCTGCCCCTGCCGATCGCAAATCAACGAAAAATTGATAGGTGGAAGAATTGTATATGGCTTCTATTCTCTGTTCCCTAATTCTCTATGCCCTATTTCCTGTTTCAGATCGCTCTAGCAACACATAGAGAAATGCATCCATTCGATTCAGCAAATCCTTTACCGTCTCAAAAGCTTGTGCGTCAGTCAGAGGCTCTAAGGTGAAAGGATCAACGGGTCTAATTTTGCGGTAGCGATCGACTATTGCTTGAATCGGTTGTGCCCCATCCCAGAGCGGCAACAGACAAGCGGCTTGGCTTGGTTCTAAAAGTACGGGTGCCTGGGCAGGTAAGGTGATGTGGCGGCTGATTTCAAAGGCGGCTCCAGTCTGAATGGATTGAGCCAATTCCTCTCGAACGTTATCGTTGCGTAGCTGGGGATGGAGATGGACGATCGCCTGTTGCCAGTTAGCTTCGCTCCAATCGTCTACCGGAATCCCTGCGTTTCCGGGGTGAGCGCACCAGAAATCTAGCAATCGGTGAACGGGATTGAGTAACTCATACAACCGCACTTTGTCTTGGCTAGATGCCTCTGCTAACCCGATCGCCCACAAGCTAGGCAAATCATCTTCATCTTTGAACAAGTCAGTCACATCCCAGTGCCGCCAGTTTACCATTGTCAGAAATTCCAGATCGGCTTGCTCTACCATCTGAAACAAATCTGGGATCGTATAGCCTGTATCGCCTACGAATAGAAGATTCATCGCTAAAAACTCTTTCATCGCTTCCGGCGTTTTTTTCTCACTGCTACGCCAGGTTTGCATCTTAAGCTTGACGTTATCTTTTAGAGCATTCATGGTAGCGATGACGGCTTCTTCCTCAAACTCTTGTGGGTTGTTATCAAACAATCCGATGAATTTGAACAATTCCTGTGCCCGATAATAGTTGATCCGTTGGTAAAGGCTGTGTAAATTAGCTCGAATCAATCCGTGAGGTTTGAGAACGGATTTGAAGGCTTGCAGTCCGGCGGCGGGATCAGGCAACAAATAAAGCACTTCATCGCAGTTAATGTAATCAAACTCTAATCCTAATGTCGCAATCTCCCCAATGCTGAGAACATGAAACTCAACATTATCGAATCCGTGATGTGCCAATCGTTGACGCGATCGCTCGATCGACTGTTCAGAAATATCGATCCCCACAATCCTCGCGCCCGGATTTGCTTCGGCTAAGAGCAAGGCTTTGTATCCCGTGCCACATCCTGCATCCAGAATTAACACACCGTTGGTATCAATCACTTTACGGTGTTTCAAATAATAAGGAGTTATAAAATTGTGATAGAAAAGAACTCCATATTTCTCTTTAGGGGATTCTTCTAATGCAATTCGAGGGTAAGGACCATAGTCAAATTGCTGACGAATTCGATCGATTTCAGTTATTTTTGATACTGATTCATCCATTGCGATCTCCTAGTTAACAGCTTAAGGTGATGCAAAATCGTTCATGTCTTCACTCAGATTGCCCAGAATTATTCAAAATTGAAAACTATAATTCGATGTGCAACTTTTGCAGCCTGACCGTGGGATGGGTATCTTGCCCGTCTGAATTGAGCAGGCATCTTGACTGCTCCACGGAAAGTCAAGGGTTCCAGGTTTTAAGTTGCACATCACGTCAATTCCCCATTCCCAATTACCAAAGAATCTATGTCAATAGGCAGATCGTGAGCTATTCTAGTTACTTATATCGGAAGTTATGATGATCACGACGAATACCGCTCGTTTGGAATTGAGGCGATTTGATAGCACTTCTAGAAACTGAACTCTTAACGGTTAGCGAATCTCTGGTACGCCGCTATGAATTAGCGAATGGTTTGACGGTCATTCATCAGCAGATCCCGGCTACTCCAGTTGTGACTGTAGATGTGTGGGTAAAAGCAGGTGCGATCGCAGAACCCGAATCCTGGTCAGGAATGGCACATTTCCTGGAACACATGATTTTCAAGGGAACCGATCGCTTGCCTCCGGGCTACTTTGATTATGTGATTGAAAGCCAAGGGGGGATGACGAATGCGGCAACCAGCCATGATTATGCCCACTTTTTCATTAGTACCGCCGCCGCTCACCTGCCCGAAACGCTGCCCTATTTAGCAGAACTGTTGCTGAATGCAGCAATCCCCGATGATGAGTTTGACCTGGAGCGGGATGTTGTGCTGGAGGAGATTCGGCAATCACTTGATGATCCCGATGCGTTGGGCTTTCAGGCGCTGATCGAAAGTGTCTATCAACGTCATCCGTATGGGCGTTCAGTGTTGGGTGATGCAGCGAGATTGCTAGAGCGATCGCCTGAAGAAATGCGCTGCTTCCACCATGCCCACTACCAGCCAGAAAACATAACTGTGGTCGTAGTTGGAGATGTGGCATGGGAACTGACGCTAGACTTGATCGATCGCCACTTCAACCTCTTTCCATCTCGTACTGATTGCCCCCAGACAGACATTGCCATTGAACCGCCGATCGCAGAAATCCGACGGCAAGAACTCTGTTTGCCCCGTTTGGGTCAAGCTCGGCTGATGATGGCATGGATGGGCCCCGGTGTTGAAGAACTGCGAACCGCTTATGGTTTGGATCTCCTCTCTGTTTTGCTGGCAGGTGGACGCACCTCTCGTTTGGTTCGAGAGCTACGGGAAGAACGGCAGTTGGTGCAAGATATCAGCAGTAGCTTTTCTCTCCAACGAGACTCTAGTCTGTTCACGCTGACAGCTTGGCTGGATGCTGACCATCTCTCTCAAGTGGAAGCGGTGGTTGGCGATCGCCTCACTGAACTCGCCAATACGCCGATCTCGCCCTCAGAACTTGCCCGTTACAAACGACTGCTCAGCAATGACTATGCCTTCTCTACCGAAACCAGCAGTCAATTAGCAGGCTTATACGGATACTACGGGACGATCGCTCAGCCTGAACTTGCGGCTCTCTATCCTGGGGTGATCCAATCGTTTCAGGGTGATGAACTGCAACAACTCGCAAACCAATATCTCTCTCCGTTGCGGTATGCCATGACGGTGCTGAAGCCATGTTAGGGATTCCTGGTGGGGAGAGGTATCTTGCCTGTCCTAGACCGTCGCTAGCCGCCGAGCCGCCATCGGAGAGCATTCCCAGCTGGAGACCTGGAGGATTGGAACAAGTCTCACTTTCACTCTTTAACTTCCTACCTATCCACTCCTCAAATGCCTGTAAGCCAACTTGCCACCCACTCCTTACAAAGCCGAACAGTTCATCGTGCCATACTCAACAACGGTATGGTTGTGTCAGTCGTGGAGAATCCGGCGGCGGATATCATTGCAGCCCGGTTGTTTATCCGGGCAGGTGGACGCTATGAACCCCCCGAACAGGCAAGCATATCTCACTTGTGGGCGGCAGTTGTGACTAAAGGCACCGATCGCCTCTCTTCTCAGGAAATCGCGGAGCGAGTGGAGTCTGTCGGAGCGAGTCTGGGCACCGATTCGACCGCAGACTATTGCTTGCTGAGCATCAAAACCGTTTCAGTAGATTTTGCTGAGATACTAAAGCTATCGGCTGAGATGTTGCGATCGCCCTCCTTCCCAGATGCCGAAGTTGAACTAGAGCGCCGTCTCACGCTTCAAAGCATTCGTTCGATGCAAGAGCAACCCTTTGCGGTAGCAAATAATCAGTTGAGACGAGCCATCTATCAACATCATCCTTATGCGCTACCGAGTTTAGGAACTGAAGAAACTGTTGTAACCCTCGATCGCGCTGCTCTCCAACACTATCACCAGACCTATTTCCGTCCCGATAATATGGTGATCAGTATCACAGGACGGATCACGCTAGAGGAGGCGATCGCCCTCGTTGACCAAGGCTTTGGCGATTGGCATTCTGCTTATGCCAACGGACACCCTCTCCCGTTGCCAAGTCAAATTCTTCCTGAACTGACCTCTCGCCCAAATCGAGTTGTGACAGTACAAGAGACTCAGCAGGCGATCGTCATGCTCGGCTATCTCACCAATTCCATTCAAAGCCCTGACCACACTGCCCTCAAACTCCTCAATACTTATCTGGGTAATGGATTATCTAGTCGATTATTTGTAGAACTGCGAGAAAAGCGGGGCTTGGCGTATGAAGTTTCTGCCTTCTATCCAACGCGAATTGATCCGTCTCACTTTGTTGTTTACATGGGGACGGCTCCAGAAAATGCGGCGATCGCCCAAGATGGGCTGCGGTATGAAGTCGATCGGCTCTGCACAACGCTCCTGGCTCCTGATGAACTCCAAGCCACTAAAAACAAAATATTGGGACAGTATGCCCTTGGGAAGCAAACGAATGCCCAAATCGCTCAGATTTTTGGCTGGTATGAAACGTTGGGGCTAGGGATTGATTATGACGATCGCTTCCAGGAGCAGGTCACTGCCCTCACTGCCGAGGAACTTCAGCAAGTCGCCAATCGCTATTTCGGGGAGCCATACATTTCGCTTGTTGGTCCTGATGTTGCCGTTGAATTATTGGAAACGGCGATCGCAGGCTAAAATCCTCCAGTGTAAGGGCAAACGGCCGTTTACCCCTACGTCTATGAACCCATCTGAAAATTGCTGTAAACTGCTCCAATTTGCATAATCTGCACTCGATCGCCTGCTGAGATCACGGTTTGACCGATCGGCATCACAGCTAAACCATTCGTCTGTGCCAGGTTAATCAAATTTCCTGAATTTTGAGAACCTCCTGCTAACCGAAACTCATACTCGCCATCGACCACGTGAACTTGTCCCCACAAGTAAGTTTCTCGCTTGCCATCTGCACGTAACTCTTGAGGCGATCGTCCCCAGACGAGGGTGGGTGTCCATCCGCCGCTCAAGCCAGATAATTTCCGCAGGGCAGGCTGCACAAATCGCCAAAAGCTAACCAGTGCTGAAACGGGATTGCCGGGAAGACCGAAGTAAAGGATGAAGGATGGGGGAATGGGGGGTGAAGTTTCTGGCTCTCTATTCGTGCTGAAGGTTGCGACGGTTAGGGGTTTACCGGGTTTAACGGCAACTGAGCGAATGTGGATCTCTCCGCCCAAGTCGGCAAGGATGCGATCGACGTAATCGTAATCTCCGACAGAGACACCACCAGAAGAAAGGACTATATCGGCGATCGAGAGAGCATGGGCGATCGTCGCTTGCAGTTTTTCTGGCTCGTCTGGGATGATCCCCAATGCGATCGGCTCTGCACCTGTGCTGGCAACGAGTGAGGCAAGGGCATACTGGTTGGAATCAATAATTTGTCCGGGTTGTAAGGGTTGATCGGGGGAAATTAATTCGCTACCTGTTGCTAAAATGGCCACTCGTGGACGCCGATAAACCGGGACGGTAATGCATTGTGCGGTGGCTAAAACCGCGATCTCAGGAGCCGAAAGGGTGATCCCTGCCGGAAGCAAGGGCATCCCCGCTTGATAAAATTCGGCTCGACGCCGAACAAAGGCTTGCGGTTTGGGGGCGGCTAGGATAGTGACGCGATCGGCTTCTCGTCGCGTTTCTTCCTGAATCACGATTGTATCTGCCCCCACAGGCATCATCGATCCTGTGAAAATCCGAGCGGCTTGTCCGGTATAAATTGTCTTTTGCGGCTGGTAACCTGCCGGAATTTCCTCAACGATTTCTAGTGTCACTGGATGGTCTACGCGACAGGCTTGTACATCTTCATACCGCACCGCATAGCCATCCATCGCTGAATTATCCCAATAGGGGAAATCTTGTGTTCCACTCACCGACGTTGCCAATACTCGATCGGATGCCATCTGCAAAGCCAACATTTCGATATCCTGTTGAGGATCTAAAGGCTGCACTAAATTGAGGATCAAGGCTTCGGCGTCTTGGGCTGGCAGCATAGGTCTTCCTTCACGCTCAAAGGTTTTCTTGCAGTTTTGCAGAAGTATATGAAATAATAGGGATTTGCGTTTATGTCGCCAAAATTGAACTTATAGAGATATGGCTAGTAAGAAGGGCGTCCGATTAATTATTACGTTAGAGTGTACGGAGTGCCGAACCAATCCTGACAAGCGATCGCCAGGTGTCTCCCGCTACACTACCACTAAGAACCGTCGCAATACTACCAACCGCCTTGAACTGAAGAAGTTCTGCCCTCATTGCAATAAACATACGGTTCACAAGGAAATTAAGTAATAGTAATCATTGGTCTTCTGTTATTTGTCTTTTGCCTCTAGCCATTGATGAGTAACAGGAAACTGGTGACTATTACTAAATGCCTGTAACTATTCACTGTATACTCAGGGATTTGCAGACAAATGATGTACCAAATCTGTAAGAGCGGACGGCGGTTCGCTCCTACTCTATGCACATCCCTGTACTGCTCACTTACTGACTACTCACTGCAAATCACTTACTGCAAACTATGACCTATTTCCGTCGTCGCGTCTCCCCCATTAAACCCGGAGAACCAATCGATTACAAAGATGTTGATCTGTTGCGAAAGTACGTGACCGAACGGGGTAAAATTCTTCCCCGTCGAATTACTGGCTTGACTGCAAAACAACAGCGAGATCTGACTCAAGCGATCAAACGCGCCCGCATCCTGGCGCTTCTTCCTTTTGTCAATCAAGAAGGATAAGGCTGAGTAGGGTGGGAACTGCCACTTTACAAAACTTAAACTCATTAAAAACCCTATCCCCTTCAGCTAGTGCAGCTAGTCTGTGGGGTTTTGGGAATTCTGAATACAATCGTCGGCTATTGGCTGTCAGCGGAATCGCCCTTCAAGGGAGTGAATCCATTTCAAGATAGGTAAACTTTACCTGAGATCTAGATGCTGATAGCTGATAGTTTATTTGTTAAGTGACATCCTAGAAACAAACTACCCTACCCTAGCCCCTCATTAACTGCATTACTTCAATGGAGAAGGGAACTTTAGTTGAATTTCGGCTGCAAGGCGACAGTTCCTCAGACAAGCCCTCCGATAAGCTCCGTCCTCGTCGATTGGCGGTGGTCGATCGTCCGGAGGGCAAAAAGCATTGGATCGTCTTTGATGAGCGAGGGCAAGCCCATACGCTGCATCCTCGTCAGATTACCTATACGGTGGCAGGTCAAAGCTATAAACCGACCGATATTTCTGGTTTTTGGCAGTCGATTCAACCTTATCTTGATCCGTCTAGTTTGGAGGTGGCTTGGGAACTCTTGGTGGAAGATGGGGAGTCAGTAGATCCAGCCGCGATGGCGATGCTGTTGTTTTCGGAGCAGAGTCCGCTACTCTGCTATGCCGCTTATCTTTTGCTATCAGAAGATAAGCTTTACTTTAAGCAGAAGGGCGATCGCTATGAGCCTCGTTCAGTTGCCCAAGTAACGGAACTCAAGCATCAGTCTAGCGTTGAAGCGCAACGATTGTTGGAATGGCAAGGGTTTCTGACACGGGCGCAACAGGCTTTAGCAGGGGAGCCAGTAGAATGGCAGAGTAGCGATCGTCTTCGTCTTGAGGCGTTAGAGCGATTTGCGGTCTTTGCTGAAGAGGCTAATCACCGTGTGCCTGCGTTAGAGACTCTGGCGGCATTGGGACGACCGGAAACCGCTCAAGCCGCTTTTCAGCTTTTGGTGGATCTCCGGCTCTGGAGTTCTCACGAAAATTTGTTTTTGCGGCGTAGTCAAATCCCCACGCAGTTTAATCAAAGGGTACTTGAAATGGCTCAGCGCCGCCTGATTTCTCCTCCGCCTGATCCGGATTTGAACCGTTTAAATTTGACCCATCTCAAGGTCTACACGATCGATGACGAAAGTACTCGCGAAATTGATGATGGCTTAAGCGTAGAATTTTTGCAGGATGGACGGCAACGCCTGTGGATTCATATTGCTGACCCAACACGCTGGCTTTCTCCCGGAGATGAACTCGATTTAGAAGCGCGGCGTCGCTGTACGACGGTCTATTTACCAACGGGCATGATCCCGATGTTTCCAACAGAACTAGCGACGGGACCCATGAGCCTGAATCAGGGGACAATCTGCTCAGCCCTAAGTTTTGGTGTGGTGTTGGATGAAACCGGAGCAATTCAGGATTATCAAATTCATGCAAGCCTGGTCAAACCGACGTATCGCCTCACTTACGAAGATGTGGATGAAATGCTGGAATTGGGGATAACAGCAGAACCGGAACTGGGGGCGATCGCGAGTTGGGCAAAACGTCGAGAAACCTGGCGGCAATCTCAGGGGGCAATCAGTATTCATATGCCAGAGTCTTCCATTAAGGTCTATGAGGGCGAGATTGTGATTCAGGTGTTAGATGATTCGGTGGCTCGAAATTTAGTTGCCGAAATGATGATTCTGGCGGGCGAAGTTGCCGGACGCTACGGTGAAGCGAACCAGCTTGCTCTTCCCTTTCGAGGACAATCTCAGCCTGAATTGCCCTCAAATGAGGAATTGTTACAACTTCCGGCAGGCCCAGTGCGAGATTGTGCAATTCGTCGCTGTATGCCGCGTAGCGAGGTCAGCATTACGCCGTTCCGCCATGCCAGCTTAGGATTGAACACGTATACTCAAGTCACGTCACCCATTCGCCGCTATGCCGACCTATTGGCGCACTTCCAAATCAAAGCGCACTTGCGAGGCGACCCTCTGCCTTTCTCCACAGAAAGAACTCAAGAACTGATTCAATCGGTCAGCAGCACAGCCTATGAAACGACTGTTGTTGAACGCCAAACGAACCGATATTGGGGATTAGAGTATCTGCGTCGTCATCCGGAAGAGGTTTGGCAAGCATTGATGTTGCGCTGGCTACGAGAGCATGAGAATTTGGGGCTAGTATTGCTAGAAGATTTGGGCTTGGAGATGGCGATGCGGTTTACCCGTCCGGTGGAGGTGGGCGATCGTCTGGAGATCAAGGCAGCTTATGTCGATCCTCGTCAGGATATTATTCAATTCATTGAAGTTAGCCAACCTGCGATTCAGGCGGCTGTGTCTTAGAACCGATTTGAGAAGTGCTGGGGACTAGGGACTTAAACTCAGCACTCAGCACTCAGCACTCAACACTCAGCACCACGATCGCTCCTCCGCACTGAAAACTTATTTGCCGTTGCTAAGGAGTTCAGCAATCACACGATGCTCGTCAGGTGGGGTAGCTAGCTCGGTCTTACGGGTATCCGTGATCAACCAGTCGAGGGCAGCCGCTTGGACATCGATCGCTGCTCCTGTTTTGTCTACACAATAGCGACCGAACACCAGCTTATCAACCAAACGAACCCCCGCCCCCAAGCGAGAATAGTCGAAGATGATGCTGTTATCGACGGTGGCATTGCTACAAATGCGACAGCTTGGACCAATCATTGAAGGACCAATGATGGTGGCTCCGTCTTCAATTCGGGTCATCGCGCCAATGTAAACCGGTCCTTGGATATTCACCTTGTCCCAATTCACAGCCACATTCAGCCCAGTGTAAATGCCAGGAGCCACTTCATGTCCAGGAATTTGCACGTTCTTGACATTGCCAAGCAGCACATCCCGAATGGCTTGCCAGTAGTCAGGAACCTTACCGATATCTACCCATTGAAAATCCATTGAAATGCCGTAGAAGGGGGCACCCATCTCGACCAGTTTCGGGAAAAGTTGCCCCCCGATGTCATACTCGACTCCAGAAGGGATATAGTTGAAAATCTCTGGCTCAAAGATATAGATGCCCGTGTTAATATCGGTGCTGAGGGCTTCTTCGACAGCAGGCTTTTCCTGAAAGGTTTTAATCCGACCGTCTGCATCCGTTACAACGACACCGTAACTAGAGACTTGTTCATGCGGGACTGACTTCATGACAACAGTGGCGATCGCTCCTTTCTTCCGATGCCACTCCACCGCTTTTGTCAGGTCTAAATCGATCAGCGCATCCCCACAAAGCACGATAAACGTGTCATCGAAGAAGGGGTGGAAATCTTGAATTCGACGCATTCCACCCGCCGAACCGACTGCTTCGCCAACCAACTCTCCGTCTACAATGCGTCCCTCAAAAGAGTAGGCAATTTGAACTCCAAAGCGTTGTCCATCTCGAAAATAGTTCTCAATTTCATGGGCAAGATGACTGACATTTACCATGATCTCAGTAAAGCCATGCTGTTTGAGAAGCTCCAGCAGGAACTCCATCACTGGCTTTTGTAAAATTGGGATCATCGGCTTGGGAGTGGTGTAGGTGATCGGACGAACCCGGGTACCCTTACCGGCTGCCAGAATCATGGCTTTCATAGATTTCTATCCCTCTATACCTGAGTTGCTTGCTGTTATGGAAATCGTGTGTGAGTAACGAGTGAGCAAACGACCTTCTCCAGTGTTTCATAATCCCTGAAGATTGCCAGAGGCTACGGCACAATTTTGCAGAATCTAAACGTAAGTGAATTTACAGACTCAATTAAGTATTCTGCAAAATTCTACTCCTATGGAGACTGCCTATTTAACGCCATGTGCAACGGGTTGACATCGCTCGTGGGACGGGCGAGATGCCCGTCCAGATCGGGGGAAGCATCTTGCTACCCCACCAGAAATCAAGACTTGTAGCCATAAAGTTGCCCATCGCGTTATGTAAGGAGGCTCTACAAACGGCTGATGTTTGATCAAAAAGTCTAGCTTAAAACTGTTTTTCCACCGATCC
>JAAUSF010000081.1 GCA_012033255.1 Cyanobacteria bacterium RU_5_0 | reverse complement strand
CACAGTTCTGGGTAGAAGCGCCAAAAACCACCAGAAGACTTTTTGGGCATCAGTTTCGTGGTGGATGGCTTCTAGGAGAGAGAGAGGAGGGGGGAGAGAATGGACGGTGCCTGCTTGACCGCTGATGGGGTGGCGAATGGGGCAGGTGTTTGCAGAGAGATTGGCGTTGGGATGGAGGTTGACGCGATCGCTGGAGGAGGCAATCTCCTGAATTTGCTTGCCGTTGGGAAGTTGGGATAAGGGATTGCCTGAAGCGTTCCACCAGTTGTCTAGCTCTGGAAGAATGTTGGTGTCTCTGTTGTTTTCGTCCTGGAAGCAGTCAAGCTGGTTTAACCACTGGTGATTATGGGGCTGTAGCAGGGCATAGAGCTTGCGCTGATAGAGGGAGGAAGCCATAGACGAAAACAGAACAGGGTCATTGGGATCTTTCCAGTTCTAGAGGGGATATTCAGGAAATCTGAAAATTCTTAAGGTTAAGTAAAGATCATTAGCCATAGTCATGAACAACTGCTGGGGAAGAGGGAGGGGGGAAGAACGAGGAGGGAGGAGGGAAGAACGAGGAGGGAGGAGGGAAGGCGGAGGAAGATAAAGCCGTTCTGTATTGACGGGGGTTGTCTTTTTTTTAGTGCGATCGTCTTGGTCGCGTTCTGTCTCAAAGAGGGTGTATGGGCAAGATGCCCGCTCTGACACACAGTTCTGGATACACCCAGACCTGGATTGGCAGCGCGGATCGCCATGACAGAATCAGTCTTTCGACGATCGCTTTCCATGCGCGCAAGTCTGAGAAGCGATCGCTCTGTTGCTGTTGTCTACATTTCTAGAATGGGCAAGTGGCTACTACCGTTGCTCTATTAACCAGGCTTCCAAATCTGACAGGCTAGAAAATTCCAGCAGTGCTTCCCCTAATGGCTCTAGGCTGATTATAGATAATGCTTCAATTTGCGATCGAACAGGTTCTGGTAATTCACCAACTTGCCGGGTGAGTTGACGGAGAATGAGCGATCGTTCTCCACGTTCGATGCCCTGCTCAATGCCCTGCTCAATGCCTCGCTGTTCTGTTTGTTGCTCCCACTCCAGGTAGGCTTGCGATAAGGCTGCCATCAGATCTTGCTCCTCTTGCTCCAATTCGCCAATCACGTTCAGGCTGATTTTCCAGTTCACCAACAATTGTAAGACACTAGCACGACGAGGATCATGGGCTGGAAATGCTAAAACTTCTGCGATCGCCTGTTGCTGAGTGCGACCTTTACCTAGTAGTCTGAGCCAGCGTGTCTCATCATTACAGGGCAATTGATTGATGGCAATAATCGCAGTTTTGAAGCACTCACCCATGAAGTGAATCCCTGGTAGCCATGTGTCTTGCTGTTGAGTAGCAAAACCATTCAACAGAACGTCTGATGCGGAAGGGCTGAGAATCCACAATTGAGGTAATTCGGCTTCTAAAGTGCGATCGTCTTCGCGTCGTGCCTGACGTTGTACGTCAGCTTGCACTAGAAACAGTTTAAGCAGGCAGTTACGAACTTCAGTACGGCTGGGTGGGTTGCGAAACGGTTCAATCAGGCAAGGATGCGTTGCCATTCTGCCTAACAAACCTAACGTAGCTGGGTCGGTGCTAGGCTGGGTGGTAGGCATGAAGCGAATATCGATGAAGCGGGATTCTCCGGGAACTTCCTGGCTAATTTCAACGGTTCCGAATGGAGTCAGCAATTCTTCTAGAATTTGTTTAGTAAATGTGTCAAAGGGCGTTCGCGTCATAAGTTAGCGATACAACAACAGACTGGTTCCTGATTGTAGGTTTTTCTAACTCGCTGAAATATCTCCATCGTTACTTTTTCCGGTGCGGCGAACTGGGCGTTTGCGATCTTTTCGCCGTGTTCCACCTGCCATAGCATACTCATCGAAACCTCCGGGATACCCCTGGCTTTAGACATGGGGAGGGAGCTTGAGCGGCACTTCAGGGGGTTCAATGCCCCCGAAACCGCCAAGTCAATAGCCATAAGCGTAGCCATCCTTTTTGTGTATTGGTGTGCAGTATTTGTGGCTCACGCCTTGAACCAAACCCTGAGCCGTTGAAACATTGAAACTGCCAGACGATCGCACTGCAACCCGTCCGACATAAACCCCAATCTTTTTGCCAGACGTAACAATCGCTTTGACAATATCGCCCGTTTGGAAGCCTTGAACAAACTTGAACCGAGGCACATAACGCGAGGGAAAGCCGAACCTATCGGTACGACACATCTGGCGGGTGCCATGTCCTGTTGCTTTAATCTGCAACGGTTGAGTGGTTAGAACTTCCAGCATTGGCGTATTGCCTACGCAGGCTGCATCTAGCCAATGAGTTTTGGGCAATCCCAACCGAGTTCGATTGAACTTGGTTAAGCCGCCGCTACCAGTCGCTACAGGCTTGCCCGTGGCATTGAGGGCATTGAACAATGCCCATCGGGTTGTATTGACCGCTGCCGCATCCTTGAACGGTGTTTTAGCTTGCGCCAGCACCCGCTTTAACACATCTGGCTTGCCTGAAAGAAAGTCTTTGACATCCTGGTTGCCCTTGCGTTGGTTGCAGGGATGGCAAGCTAGCGTTAGGTTGGAAACTCGGTCAGAACCGCCCCTGCTGCGTGGCTGGATATGTTCAACTTCCAGTGCCGTGTCTTTTGCGCCACAGTACGCACATTGACGATTGAACTTGTTGAGCAGATACTCTCGCACTTCGTAGCCTTGCAACTCTCCCTGCTGATATTCAACCCCGCTGATTTCGGGATTTTGTATGAATTGCAGGTCGAAACGGATTAGCTCCTGAACAATACTACTGACGGGTGCAAAACGGGAGATTCGATTGACCCAGGTAATAGTTGTTTCTACACGATGCTGTAAGCTTGGCGCTAACCAGCCGTCAGGACGAGTACGGTTGAGAAACCTTGCAGGGCGATATCGGGTCTTGCGGTTGCGACGATTTCTGCGAATGGCTCTACGAGATTGAAGACTATCCTTGATTTGTTGTCCTCGGTGAGTTAACTCTGCCGCCCAAATCACCCGGTGATTAATGAGGATTGCCAGTCCTGTTGTTTTAGATCCTGGATCGAGCTTGAGTGTGAGTGGTTCTGGGGTCGCTTGTACCTCTTTGTTGAGAATAATGGTGAATGGGTACTGACGAAACACGGCGGCTTTGCCCGCTTTGAGCAATGAGCGCGCCATCCCTGGCGTACAGGGCGTTAACGGCTTGCGGTTGGTCTCTAGAACAAAAACAAAGTTAGACATAGTTGCGTCTCTTCTGATTGCTCGTAACGTTCGCTTTGAGAATGTTTTTAGAGCTTGCTCTTGCTGAAAGCACTGGTTTAACCCCGTTAAGCCTGTTTAACTTTCAGCGATAGAGCGGAGAACTAGCGTCGCATTCTCCGGTATCGTGACTCAAAAAACGGTGGTCTGATCCTGTCTCTGGTAAGGTTCGAGCTTTTGAGTTAGACCCGCTCGCAATTCGCCGGACTGAGCTAAAAGCCCCTAGCTTTAGCTATGGGGTTCCTTACTACTGTTCTTGCCAAACTTGAATGCTACCCCAATCAACATTCGTTCTGACCATTCAGCCAGTTGGGTTTCTGTCTCCTCAACTGCAATGTTGGCATCAATCTCGGCTTTGCTAAAGTTAACAACGGGTAGCATAACAAATTCAGGAGGTGAGTGATGATCCAAATCCTTCTGCCTGAGCTAGCTCCGGGTACTGTGTTACGATTTCGCTGCTCTTATGCTGAGTATGATGCGCATTGCCGCTCAACGCGGGGATAGCAGTATTCCGCGCCTAAAATACCGGGATGGAGAGATTTTGATTATGGCTCCCCTGCCTGAGCATGGCAAAAATGCTGATGTTTTGCCGGATGTGATCAAAGCGCTGCTAGATCACCAAAATCAACCTTACGATTCCTACACGCCTATCACTCTTACCCTGCCCCAAGTCGGTGGAATTGAGCCAGATCATTGCTGCTACATCACGAACTGGAAAGCTGTGCAAGGGAAGAAACGAATTAACTGGCAGACTGATCCTCCTCCTGATCTCGTGGTGGAGATCGATGTGACGAATTTCAGTGCAGTAGAAGATTATGCTCCCTACGGTGTACCAGAAGTTTGGATGCTGCAAGAGCAATTGCGGATTTATCAACTTGTGGAAGGGCAATATGTCGAGAGCGCAGAGAGCCGCTTTTTTCCGGGGTATGACCTCCAGAAGCTTGTTGCAGCAACTTTACAGACTGCTTATGAGCAAAATACCAGCGCGGCAATTCGGCAGTTGCGATCTTCGTTTTGACAGTCGATCGGGTACATCAATTACATTTCCCTTTTTGCTCTTTATTCTTTCAGGGAGAAGGGAAGAACGAGAAGGGAAGAATAGAAATAAGGAAGAACGAGAAGGGAAGAACGAGAAGGGAAGAAATAAGGATGTCCTACAAATCCGATCGCGTATAACCGACATTCCGCACTTCCAACTGGCACATCGAATATTAACGACGAACTAATAAGCTTTGCAGCGATCGCTATCAAGCTTATTGAGAATAGGGCAGCTTAGTTGCGAATCTCCAACCTCTAGTTCTTCTGAACTATAATTTTCTGAAACTACTGCTCCGTAAAGGTTTTAGGCTTAATATTTTGAGTGTGACAGTTAAAGGGCGAAATGTGGGTTGAAGTTGTCAGCTTAAACCAATCCTTAAAGTAAAGGAGAAGAACAATGAAAGTAGCAAAATTAATGACGACTATAGCCTTAGCAGCAACCCTGATTGGAGTTTTTACCGAATCGGCAGCGGCGATCACCAGAGGTACTGGTAGCGCAGTAAGAGGTAGAAGAATTAACCCAGTAGAAGTAGACTTTACATTTGAACTATTTGAATTAACACCAACAGGTAATCCCAGAATGAATGAAGATTCTGGGGGAACGAGAGGCAGATTCACGGGTGCAATTGAAAATTTTACGGGTGGAATAGATGATTTAACAAGCGGCAGTATTTTTGACTTTGATGAAGTAACAGTGGTAAAGTCTACTGTTACTGAGAGTTGTTCAAATAGCCCACCCCTTTCCTTTTGCATCAAAAATCCTTTGACGCTGGACTTGAGAACTGAGTTGATTGAAAACCGGAGAATTGAGTATATTTTGACTTCTAACGAACTAAGGAATACAGGAGTAAATGAGATAGCTCTCACTATTGATGGACGTGATGAGACTGACTTGAAATCTATAGTTGGTAATCCAATTCAAGCTATTGATTCTATCAGTTATATCGTGAATAACCAGTTGTTGGGAAAGGTTAATTCCTATGAGGTAAGGGGCAAATGTAGCTCGTGTGAGTTAGGCATAACTTCCTCAGGAGGTCCCATAACAGGAAGCAGTGAAAGTGATAGCATTTCCGTAGCAACAGTTCCTGAAGCTGGTGCTACTAGAGGAATGTTGGCTTCTGGGATTTTGATTTTAGGTATACTTTTGAAACGCAAGATAAAACGAAGTCGAAGGCTGATTAGCGAATGAATCTATGGAAGCAGGTTCAGCATAGTTTGAGCAGTCAAAGAGCTGATTGACTCACAAAACTCCTGAAACCCCCTGAAAAATCGTAGGTTGGGTTTCCCTATGCTCAACCCAATCTACGCAAAAAGTTTTGTCAGTTAACCAGGTCAAAGAGTTTGGCACTTTGGAAGTAACAACCTCATAAGATAAGCTGACTCCAGCAAACCAGCTTATCTTACCTAATTAAGCAGTACGCTATATGTAAGCCTTTATAGCAATGCGATAACCCGAAGCTTCCAAAGATATGAAACTACCGCCTCTTCCGATTTGGCTTCTCAGTAGCAGTATCTTTCTTCGCCTGCTGGTTCCCCAAGCAACTACGGCACAAGTTACCGCAGACACTACCCTACCAGATGATTCTGTCGTCTCCTGTAATCAGGGTACCTGCGAGATTACAGGGGGTACAAGACCAGAAAGAGACGGTAATCTGTTTCATAGTTTTGAGCAATTTTCTGTCCCTACCGGAGGAGAGGCATTTTTTAACAACGATCCTACTGTTGAGAATATAATCAGCCGAGTCACAGGAAGTTCTGTTTCGGATATTGATGGGTTAATTCGTGCGAATGGTAGGGCTAACCTGTTTTTAATTAACCCTAATGGCATTATTTTTGGTGAGAGCGCATCCCTCAATATCGGGGGATCATTCATAGCGAGTACTGCAAATAGTATTCAGTTTGCTGATGGCACTGAATTCAGTACTACCCCTACTCAGGTTGAACCTCTACTAACGATTAGTACTCCTATAGGATTAGGATTTGATCACACACCAGGAAGGATCATTAATCGCTCGATTGTCAGCACCGATAATGATTTAATTGGACTTCGAGTGCAACCCGATCAAACTCTGGCACTGGTTGGCGGTGATATCTCAATAGAGGGAGGGTTCCTGACAACTGAAGGAGGAAGAATTGAGTTGGGGAGCGTTGGAGGTAGCACTCGTGTGCGCTTGATGCCAATAAATCAAGGCTGGACATTAGACTATGAAGGAATCCAGAGTTTCCGGGACATTAGCTTATCCTTAGCCGCTCTCGTTGCTAGTACCGGTGATAGCAGTGGTGATATTCAAATCCAGGGACGACGCATAACACTCATCGAAGGTAGTCAAATTTTTTTAGAGGCACAGATGGGTCAAGCAGGGGATTTGACAGTCAGAGCCTCTGAATCAGTAGAACTGTCAGGGAACTCAGCAGATGCCGGGTTGGACTTTAGTATTCCAACTCTTTTGTACAACGATGTTAGCGGGGAAGCTACAGGTGAAAGGAGCAGACTAACAGTTGAAACTGGACGGCTGATTATTGAGAATGGAGCACAGATACTAACCCGCACTTTTGGTGCAGGGCAAGGAGTGGATTTAGAGATAAGTGCATTCGAGATCAGACTTGAAGGTGCATTCATCAGTGAAGCAGATCATAGCAGTAGTGCTTTGCTTAGCGAAGTTAGACCAAGAGCTACAGGTGATGGCGGGACGCTGACCATTCAAGCTGAACGGCTAATTATTAGGGATGGTGCACAAGTCTTTACTGAAACTCGTGGTGCAGGTGATGCAGGAGCGTTAGTCGTGAATGCGTCTGAGTCCGTAGAACTAAGTGGCACAATATTGGGAACTGATGATCCCAGCTCTCTATTTGCTGATGTTGGACAAGTCGCTACAGCTACAGGTGATGGCGGAGCATTAACAATTACAACTGGACAGCTAGTTATCAGGAATGGAGCACAGATAGCAACGGTTGCTCGAAATCAGGGGCAAGGTGGAACTCTAATTATCAATGCTGATTCGGTTCGACTGAGCGGAGCATCGCCACTAGCAGGATTTAGGCGTGGGAGTAGGAGCGGTATTTTTGTTTCTGCTGAGCCAGCTTTTAGAGATAGGGAAGGGAATCTAATCATTACTACTGCTGATGCAGGAGAATTGCGTATCACAGCAGAAGAATTGATTGTTGAAGATGGTGCTCTGATATCTGCTGATAACTTTGGTACAGGTGGGGGATCTGAAGTTACTCTAAATGTTGAGCAGTTAATTGTCCAAGATGGAGGGCAGATAGGTGCTGGCTCTTTCTTAGAGAGAAATGCTGTGAACAATGAGCGAGGACCGGGAGGAACATTGATCATAAACGCCTCTGAATCTGTGGAAGTTTCTGGCACTGGCTTCATTGGCTCTGAAAGTGTGAACAGTGCTTTGCTTACTCGATCCGAAGGCACAGGAGATGCTGGGGATTTGAGTATCAGAACTGGAAGTTTAAATGTCCGAGATGGAGCAGAGGTAACTGTTAGTAGCTTTGGCTCAGGAGCGGCAGGTAATCTAACGATTACAGCCGATATCATTCGTCTAGATGGAGGAAGTCTTACTGCTGAAATTCTAGTAGGAGAAGGGGGAAATATTATTCTCCAAGACTTAGATCTATTGCTAATGCAGGATCAAAGCCAGATCACGGCACAAGCTTTCGGAGATGCCGATGGCGGTAATGTTTTCATCACGGCTCCGGATGGGTTTATTGTGGCAGCAGCAGGACAAGACAATAACATTATCGCCAGCGCCGATCGCGGTTCAGGTGGGGTTATTGAAATTGAGGCTCAGGATATTCTGGGGATTGAGGAACGCCAAAATACTCCGGAAAGGAATGATATTGATGCTAGTTCTGAATCGGGCGCACCGGGTACGGTAATGATTACGAGGTTGGAGATTGACCCTGCCCAGGGAATCACCGAATTGCCTGACACGCCGATCGCCTCCGAACCTGTTCAAGGTTGTCAGGTTGAAGGGGGTGAAGTCACGGTGGAGTTTTTTGACACGGGGCGAGGCGGCTTACCCCCAACTCCTTATGAACCGCTCAGTAGTGACGAAATTCTGGATGATGTGCGGCTTCCTTCCCAGAACGTGGTTCCTCCAGAAGAATCGATCGCCCCTCCCGAATCCAGTGCCCCATCCGATGAGCCGATCGTGGAAGCCGAGGGATGGATAGTGAACGATCGGGGAGAAATTGTTCTTCTTGCAGAGGCACCGACTCCGTTTCAGGGATGTCAGCTTCGCTGATTATGGAGTTGAATCACCTCATAGTTGAACTTTTCAATGATAGATACTCCCAAGCCGCCCGAACAGTCTGTCCGCAGTCCTTGTGGAAGCGGGCAATTCGCAAGCTTGACTTGCTTGATTCTGTTACGTTCCCTTGGCAAGACTGAACACAAGTTTTTCATTGATATTTAACAGCATTATTCTTTTAGGATTAAATGGTTTTGAGAGTCAAGAACAACCTTTCCTTGCTGTTGAAGTTTACCGAGTAAACGAGTAATAGTTACTCTAGTAGTGCAACAAGCACTGGCAAAATCTTGATGGGTTAGTCGAGCGCATAGGCGGACTCCCTCTTCGGTCGATTGACCAATTTCTCGCTTCAAGAGTGCAAGTAAATGTTTCAATCGATCTTCGACATGAAGCTGTCCATAAATTGATAAAAAACTTTCGGTTTGTCTAAGCCGTTGGCTGATTAGAGGCAACATAGTTTGTGCCATTAAGGGAGACTGGATTATCTCTGTAAGTGAAATAGAAACAAGATGCACTTTTGAAAGGGCGATCGCTTGGTAGGTTTGTAGAGCAGTTAAACCAGATCCAAAAATCATTGACTCTCGAACTAACCCTATTAGCATTTCCTCACCATGATCAGACATGGTAGTTAGCTTTACTATGCCTTGAGAAACTAACCAGATCGTGCCAGGTTCAAGTAGAATTATTTCTCCTTTGCTATAGAAATGAGTAGGTCTATCTTTATAAGGGTTATTATCCGTACTTTCTAAAGCAGATTCTGCTCGTTTATATTCTGTGATATCACGTAGCAACCAATGTATGCAGCAAGAGCCATTTTCTCGATTATGAGCGACATTGATTATGACGGCAGCATTAAAAAAGTCGCCTTGATAACGTTGGAATCGTGCTGATAACTCGACCCGGCTCCGTTGATTAACTTGAGAAAGTCTAGCTTGAAAGAGCGATCGATCCTCACCAATGACCAGTGTATGTAGTGGTTTACCAATAAGAAACTGCTGTTGAATATTGAAGAGATTAGCAGCTGCCCAACTTGCTTCTTGAATGTAAAATGCTTCATCTGTAACTAAGTAACCATCCGGCACAAGTTCGAGTAGTGTTTGATAACGTTGACGTTCCGATTCCACCTTATCTTGTGTCGCAACCAGTTTTTCATTCTGCTGAGTCAATTCTTTCATCACTAATTGAAGTGCTTCAGAAACGATTCCAAGCTCCATAAGAGCAACTGGCAACAATTCTACTGGAGGTGAAGGGGATGCGTTAACAGTCCGATATAATTTGGACAAACGTCCATGAATCTTTTCGATTCGGTGGCTTAATACATTCAGATTACTCATACGATCGCCCGAACCTCTTTGCACCTAAATAAAAACTTACTTTCATTGAAAGTTATTTTCAAAAATTCTGCAATCACCGAAAATAAAGTATTAGAATTGGAAGATAAATCAAAAGTTACTCAAATCATTGCCTGCAAATAGAGGACAGTTAACTAACGTTGCAACTCTTTAACATATGTGCTTCACCTTATTGACTTTTGCATTGAATTTAAACCCTCCATAGGCATAGAATTCTTGGAAAATAAATCTTTGTTTTGGTGCTTCTACCTTACTACATAGAAGCTGTATAGCTAAGTGCTGAGTTCTGAGGACTGAGTGCTGAGTCGGGATTGATTGACCGTTTGCCTTTCAGCCTTTGGCAATGTCCTGACCACGCTGGTTACTGCTATAAAATTCTGTTGATTTTATAGTTCTTTAAGTTGACAAGCAGAGCAAGTTAGGTAGGAAATTCAGAATCAGCTGTAGCAAGATTCTGAAAAAAAGAATGTTCAAGAAGTTATTTGATTGAGGGCAGCCGTAGATTTCTCGACAACCTCCGCAGGCAACGGGACATATCCCAACTCTAAGGCAAATGTTTGTCCGTTGATTAGCCCCCACTGAATTACGTCTCGTAACGCTTTCGCTTTAGCAGGATCATCATATTGTTGATATGCCAACAGCCAACTGTAGGTGACGATCGGTATGCATTGTCGCCTTCTGGATCAGGCACTGACCCCTCTAAATTATCTGAAAGTTTGAGTGAGGCGATCGCGGCTTCTGCCGTTTCATTGGTTGGCTCCACGAATTGACCTGTTTTATTCTCTAGTGCGGCGGCTGCCATATCGAGTTGTTTAGCATAGGCATATTCCACATAGCCGATCGTCCCTTCTGCCTGCTGAATCTGGGCACTGATTCCAGCGTTGTCTTTGATGCCCACTCCCGCTACCCACGGCACATTTAACCCTGTCCCCACTGTGTCTTGCCATTCTGGACTGATGGCACTCAGGTGAGCCGTAAACGCAGCAGTGGTTCCACTTCCATCCGATCGATGGATTAGCGTGATCGGTGCATCAGGCAACGTTACATCTGGATTGAGATCAGCAATCTGCGGATCATTCCATTGCGTAATCTTGCCCAAGAAAATATCTGGCAAGACTTGCCGCGAGAGCCTAAGACCGCTCTGGATTCCGGGCAAGTTATAGACCACCGCAATACTGCCTGCCGCCGTCGGAATCAGCACGGTTCCTTTGCTGACCTGAGCAACCTGCTCCTCTGTTAATGTAACTTCACTTGCCCCAAAATCCACCGTTCCGGCAATAAACTGCTCAATTCCGGCGGCACTGCCAATGGGCTGATAACTCACCTGAATAGATGGATTCGTTCGCTTGTATTCATCAAACCAGCGCAAATACAAAAACACCGGAAACGTAGCCCCTGCGCCATACAGAGCAACAACAGGACTGGTGGGCGACTGTGACGGCTGTGCGGCAGATGGGCTGATCAGTTCTGTTGGTTGGGGTTGAGACTGACAGGCTTTAATCCCTAAAGTCAGGGCAACAGTAGAAAACAGGAAGCCTCGACGGGTGAAGAACAATTGAGCCACTCAAGCCACCTCAATTAGAGTGAATTAACTGGAATGGGGAGCGATCGCCGCAAGTTCCGCAAAATACTACCACACTTCTATTTGAACGTGAAGGCTTCAAGCTAAGATGCCCAGGGCAAACGCATCTAGTCTAGATGCAGCTCAGGTCAATAGGGGAAATGGGTTAATCTTGCTGCCTGAGCTGTTGCACAAACGCTGCCTGCTCTGGTGAAGCTAACCCTGCCTGCAACACTGCCAGCACTCGCGCCATATCTCCTGTTAGCAACTCTTCTACCGCTAGCCATAAGCCTGGAAATATTCGACTGCGAATCACCCCCTCTTCATCGATGGGCAGCAGCACATACTCCCCTTCCTGCAAGTAAAACCAGTCGAGTTTCTGCTCAAACACCTGCCAGACAATGTACTCTTTAACGCCATTGCGACGATAAGCTCGCTTTTTGTCTCCCAGATCGATCGCTGCACTACTTGCCGCAATCTCTGCCACCAGTTCTGGTGCCCCTTCTACATAATCATCCTCACTCAGCCGCGCCTGCCCACCACATTGCTCCTCAATCAGCAGTACTGCATCCGGTTGGGGCGCGTTGTCCAGATCTAAACGAACGGTGGGTTCAATTCCTAGCCCAACTCCGGGTGTGACAATTTTATAAGTCCACAGCCAGCCAATCAAATTGCCGTGAGGTTCACCATGATTTCTAAACCGCAGCGTCGCAGGCACGTAGACGACTCCTTCAATCAGTTCGGCTTTTCTCAGATGAGGCATGGCATTGTAGCGCCGCTCAAACTCGTAGCGATTCAAGCGATCGCCACTTTCCAGCGGTGGCAGCGGCGGCTTCTGCTGAGGGGGTGTTTTAACCATTACTGTTCTGTCAGTCTGGGTTACCTTTTCTCTTAATAGTAATCTTCCAGTCCACAATAGTCTGCTGAGCGAGTGGTGAAGCCAGGGCAAACGCATCTAGTCTAGATAGAATAATCAGAGGCTGAAAGTCCTGATATTCCGTTACCGCTGAAAGCAATTTTGCTTAGTCTGTTGTCAAGAATCTACTCTTATTGAGAATAAGAATAGGGTTAAAATCCAAGTCTTCAACGGGAACTGGAAGTTTCAAATATTCTCTGGAAACTAGATGCGTTTGCCCTGCTAAGATGCCTTTATGGATATCCAAGCTGGTACGCTTTATGTTGTAGGAACTCCGATCGGCAACCTGGAAGATATGACCTTCCGAGCAATTGAGATTTTGCGGAAGGTGGATGCGATCGCGGCGGAAGATACTCGCCACACTGGCAAACTACTCCAGCACTTCCAAATCACAACGCCTCAAATCAGCTATCACGATCACAATCGTCACAGTCGTCTATCAGACCTGATCCAACGCCTGCAACAGGGAAAAGCGATCGCCCTCGTCAGCGATGCTGGGATGCCTGCCATCTCAGATCCAGGCTACGAACTCGTGAAAGCTTGTGTCGAGAGCGGAATTACGGTTATGCCAATCCCTGGAGCGAGTGCCGTGATCACCGCATTGAGTGCGACTGGATTGCCAACCGATCGCTTTGCTTTCGAGGGTTTCTTGCCTGCTAAAGGACAGGAGCGGCGCGATCGTTTGGAAAGCATCCAGACTGAACCGCGAACGCTCGTTTTTTATGAGGCTCCTCATCGCTTGCGGCAAACCTTGCAAGATTTGCGGGCAATATTAGGGGGAGAACGGGCGATCGTCTTGGCGAGAGAATTAACGAAGCTGCATGAACAATTCTGGCGCGGCACATTAGCGGAAGCAGAAGCTCACTATCGCACCCATCATCCTCAAGGCGAATTTACGGTTGTCGTTTCGGGTTATAAAACGGAACAACCGCTCCTTTCAGAATCGGCTCTAAAGGTAGAACTTCAATATTTGATTCATCAAGGTTTATCGCGTTCTCAAGCCAGTCGGCAACTTGCTCAACAAACTTCTCTGTCGCGTCGCCAGATTTATCAGCTTGCCCTTACCATTCCAGGTGATTCCGACGTTGAAATCGTTGATGAAGATAGCTTGTAGTATAGCGACAGCCACTTGGGTGAGGACGGGGTGCAGGGGTGGAACCCCTGGCTGAGGGCAAAGCCCCCACACCCCTTTAATCCTGATAGCCGCCTCACCTTCTTGGGATTGACTCGATCGCTCTATTTCAACTCATACGTTTCCTGGTACTCTACCAGTTCAATTTGAGTGCCATCAGGATCGGTGACATAGATGCGATATTTTGTTTCAGGGGATTCATAGGTTTCGTAGGGAATATCGTGAGCATCCAGAAGTGCCTTCATCTTCTCACCATCCTCAATCACGAATCCAACGTGATCAATATGCGTGTTTGGGGATTGGGAAAAGTTATGATATCCTTCGCCAAGCGACAGATAAAACTGTCGATTCCCAAAATGCATCCAGCGTGAACCGTTAAATTCTCCTTGAACGCGGACATACCAATCTGGAAAGAGCAATTGGTAAAATTTTTGAGTTTCATCTAAGTTGCGACACGCTTGATTAATGTGTTCAAAACGAATCATTATTTTCTCCTTGTGAGATGTTTTAGGTTGGCTGGAGTTTATTAATTTGCGATCGTTCCTCTGAATGGGGAATCGGGAATGGGGAGTAGTGAACTGAATTACAGCGGTTTTCAGATGAGTGAGCCACAGTTGTGGGTGGGTGGGTAGATGAGTGGATGAGTGGATGGGTATGCGTGTGGCTTATGCAAGTGAAAATTGCTGTAATTGTGGGATGGGTGTCCATGTCCTACGGACACGCTTCGCGAACACCTGCCCGGACGGGCAAGATGCCCTTGATTTTTCTCTCGAAAAATTGTTCGGACTATTGTAAATTGTGTCTTTTCTAAATCATACTCATTATGACTATGAGTTGTGATTTCTACACCGTAAAGTTTTATAACTGTCGCCAAGAAGGTTAGGACATCGGGATTAAAGGGGGTGTGGGGGCGAAGCTCCCAGCGTCACCCCTGCACCCCGTCCTCACCCAAACTCAGCACTTAGCTATATTGCGAAGATGGGTCCTGAACAAGCCCAAAAAAAGGGGAGGTAATCCTCCCCATCAACTGAACAACAGCATTTTCCAGGTTTTAAGGTTGGTCTACGATCGCTCTCGTTAAACTCCTTGCATTGCTGGATTAGTAAGTTTCGAGTTTAGTTGTACTACGGAAAAGGCATTTTTCTCCAGGGGTTGACTAATTTTCATCATTTGAACTGCACACGCTTTCAGTTCCGGTTGCAATGAATCTGGGCAGACGATCGGATGGGTAAGGGCATTGGCTTCTGACTGATCGGCCCAAAGTGTGCCCCAGTGCATCGGAACAAAGAGCGTGCCAGGAGCGATCGCTTTGGTGACGAGGGCTGGAAACCTTGCCATACCACGACGCGATCGGACTTCTATCCATTCGCCATCTTCAACACCCAATTGTTCTGCATCACGGGGATGAATTTCTAAAAATGGATTGGGGTGCATTTGCCGAATTTTCTCAATTCGACCTGTGCGGGCTTGCGTGTGCCAATGTCCATAGAGTCTGCCAGTGGTTAAGACAAACGGAAACTGAGGATCAGGAGGTTCAGCAAGTCCTTTGGAATGGTAGGCAGCGAAGCGGGCACAACCATCAGGGGTATGAAAGCGGCGATCGGTGTAGAGGCGTTTAGGAATGAAGCGTTTGGCTTTCGAGTTTCCCTCTTTTTGGGCATCAGTTTCTGACAGGGGCCATTGCACTGGGCCATTGGTTTTCAAATAGCTGTGAGTGATTCCACTTTGATCGCAGGGACGATCGTGAGTAAGTTGCACATATTCCGCACGGACGGCAGCCGAGTTCGCAAAGTCGAAGAGTTCTGATGCACCAAGACGACGACCCACCTCCGCGAAGATTTCCCAATCCGCTTTTGCCTCGCCACCGGGTTGCCGGAATGCTGGACAATATGTAACCATGCGCTCGGAGTTGGTCATTGTGCCTGCCTTTTCGCTCCATTGAGTCGCCGGTAGAAGAATATGAGCGAAGGCAGTAGTTTCGGTTGGGGAGTAAGTGTCCTGGTAGACCGTGAGGGGCGATCGTCTCAATGCCTTTTTCGTCCGCTCTAGATCGGGCATACTTACGGCTGGATTAGTGGCGGCAATCCAAAGCATTTCGACCTCACCTGTTTCCAATCCAGTGATGATGTCCCATGCCGATCGCCCCGGATATGGCGAAATTCGTCCAGGGGGCAGTCCCCAAAACTGCTCGACTTCAGCACGATGCTGAGGATTTTTCACCGATCGATAGCCTGGAAGTAAATGCGATAATCCACCCGCTTCGCGTCCGCCCATTGCGTTAGGCTGCCCAGTCAGGGAGAAGGGGCCTGATCCGGGCTTGCCGATCGTTCCAGTCAGCAGGTGCAGGTTAATGATGCTTCGCACCTTGGCTGTCCCTTCAGAGGATTGATTAATCCCCATTGACCAGAGGGACAAGATGCGATCGGCGTCTTTCCAATACATTGCGGCTGTTTCGAGTTCTGCGACGGTGATACCGCAGCGATCGGTGACCTCATGAGGTGGATAGGAACGAACCACATTGGCAAATTCAGCAAATCCGTGGGTGCCTTCATCAATGAAAGGCGCGTCGATGGCACCCCATTTCAGCAGCAAATGAGCAATTCCGTTGAGTAAATCAATATCGGTGCCAGGACGAATTGCCAGATGTAAATCAGCCGCTTCAGCCGTTTGAGTACAACGCGGATCAACCACAATCATTTTGACATGGCGATTTTGCTTGTGATACTTGCGAAGGCGATTGAAAGCGATCGGATGACACTCCGCCATATTCGCCCCAATGATAAAGGCACAGTCGGTTTTCTCTAAATCGTCATAGCAACAGGGTGGACCATCTGAGCCAAAACTTTGCACATATCCAGCGACAGCAGAAGACATACACAGACGCGAATTAGCATCAAAATTATTCGTGCCCAAACAGCCTTTCATCAACTTTTGAGCCACGTAATAATCTTCCGTTTGGAACTGCCCTGAGCCATACATACAAATGGCATCTGCACCCCTAGTCGATCGCACTTTTTGAATGTGTTGCACAATCCGATCGAAGGCTTCATCCCAACTCACCCGCCGAAATTCTTCATCCAGCGAATCTCGCATCATCGGGTAATAGAGGCGATCTTTGTCCAACGGCTCGGTAACAGTTGCCCCTTTGACGCACACCATCCCTTGACTGGAAGGATGGGAGCGATCGCCACGCACTTTCCAGCGTTGAGTAGGGGGGTGTAAGTTTTGAGTTGAGTTCTGTTCGGATACACATGTTTCTTCGGGTAGAACTTCTAACCCACAGCCAACGCCGCAATAAGGACAAAGCGTTTTAACGGGATTAGTCATAGCAACTTGATTTGAAGGATGAGGAATGAGGGATGAGGGATGAGGGATGAAGGGAAAGCTATAATGAACGACTTGAGGATTAAAGGTGCGAATGGAAGAGGCTTTGAAGTTTTAGTCTTGAGAACCGTTAAAGTGAATTCAATTTAGAATCTAAGACTCAACGCATTCTCTTTTCATGCTTCATCCTTCATCTTTCTCGTTGTCCTTCACTTCACTCGTCGTCATGAGCATACCGACGATACAGAAAGTCGAGCGCATGGTTCCGCAGTTCATAGTAGTGAGGGTCTTCCATGATGCGGGAACGGTTGCGAGGACGAGCAAAGGGGATATCTAAAATCTCACCAATTTTTGCCGCCGGACCGTTGGTCATCATCACGAGACGATCGGATAAAAACAAGGCTTCATCAATATCGTGAGTGATCATCAGGACAGTGCAACGATGATCTTGCCAAATTTTCAGCAATTCTTCTTGAAGCTCTTCTTTGGTGATTGCATCTAGCGCCCCAAACGGTTCGTCCATGATCAAAACTTGAGGGCGGATCGCGAGGGCACGGGCGATCGCAACGCGCTGTTTCATGCCACCAGAAAGCTGATGAGGTCGCTTTTGAGCCGCTTCTGTCAAACCAACAAGTTCCAAATGTTCCAGAACGATCGCGGTTTTCTCGGCTTTTGATTTCTGAGAATGGGCAGCGTTCACTGCCAAATAGACATTTTCAAATGCTGTTTTCCAGGGCAACAAGCAGTAATTTTGGAATACAACCATGCGATCGGGACCTGGCTTGGTGATGATCTGTTCTTGCAATTGCACCTTGCCATCAGTCGGTTGAGCAAAGCCAGACACCATGTTCAATAGTGTGGTTTTGCCACAGCCAGAGTGACCGATCATGCAGATAAATTCACCCTCTCGAACGGTTAAGTTTACTCCTTCTAAGACGGTATAGTCTCCTTTTGGCGTGGGATAGACCTTGGAAACATTTTCGATCGCCAGGAAGGAAGCTGGTGGCGCGGAAGGCTTCGCCGGACGGGTTTGAGTGTTGAGAGTTTGCATGGGTTAGGGATAAGGGGGGTTGAGGTTTCGGGGGTTTTGAGGGTTGAGGTTTGAATCAGGGCTTCCAACTTACAGCGGTTTTCAGATGAGTGAGCCACAGTTGTGGGTGGATGGGTAGATGAGTGGATGAGTGGATGAGTGGATGGGTATGCGTGTGGCTTATGCAAGTGAAACTGGCTGTAAAACTTAAATCTTCTCCTTTGCTAGGCTACCTTTACGGCGGGATCGAGGCTGATCTCTTCGATACGGAATTCGCGACAGATGTTTGAGTTTTTGAGATAGTCGAGGGGATGATCGGGATCAAAGGGGATGCCGTCGAAGAGGGCGAAGGGTTGGCGAGAGGGTTCGAGTTCGGGAATGTCGAGTTGACGAGCGGCTTCCCAGTAGAGATCCAGTCGCCGGACTCGCTCAATGACCTCTAACCAGTTTTTCGGGAAGGGCGCAAGGTTCCAACGGGCAAGTTGGGTCAAAATCCAGAGGGCTTCGCCTCGACCAGGACAGGTTGCCTGATCAACGTAAAACTGGTTGAAGCGGAGCATGGTTTCAGCCCGATCGCCTGTGCCGCGATCGTAAGGATCAATGAATCCTGGGCGGGTGTAAACCGGATCAGAGCCGACATATTCAGCACGACAGATCAGTTCCAGGACTTCTTCGCGATTGCGGCGATCGTCACAATATTCGCAGGCTTCCAGGAGTGCTTTCACTAAAGCAACGTGGGTTTGCGGATACTGATTTGCCCAATCTTCTCGTACACCCAAGACTTTTTCAGGGTGCCCTGCCCACAGTTCTAGATCGGTTTTAATCACGAAGCCAATGTCTTCATGAACGGCGTAAGAGTTCCAGGGTTCACCAACGCAATAGCCATCAATGTTCTCCGCTTTCAAATTGGCAACCATCTGCGGCGGAGGAATCACCGTCAGGTTGACATCGCGATCGGGATCAATGCCGCCAGAAGCTAGCCAGTAACGCAACAGCAAATTGTGCATGGAATAGGGATGCACTGTGCCAAGCATATGAACTTCGTCTGAGGTACGCTCGATCGCGGCTTTAAAGTCTTCCAGCGTCCGGACGCCTTGCTCATAGAATCGTTTGTGCAAGGTGATGGCATTACCATTGCGGCTTAACACCATTGCTGTAATCAACGGTGTAGACCCTGTCAGGGTTATGGCGAGGGGCATTGCGGCTACCATTTGAGCCGCATCAAGCCGTTGGCTAGTGATCCCTTCTGCGATCGCCTTCCAATTCGGTTCACGGTTCAGCGTCACTTGCTCTAACCCATGTTTTTGGAATAAACCCTTCTCCTTAGCGACTACTAATGGAGCACAATCGGTCAGGGGGATGAAGCCAATCTCCAGGTTGACTTTTTCTAACCCGTTAGAGGCAATTGCCACCTTGGGAGCGATTTTCTTGCGTCGGGCGGCTCGTTTTTGCTGGTTAAGGAAGTAGATCATTTCGTTCCGCAAGCTGTAGTAAACGGGATGGTTGACTACCTCTAAACGGTGACGAGGACGCGGCATTGGCACGTCCAGAATTTGCCCAATGTGCGCTTCTGGTCCATTTGTCAGCATAACGATGCGATCGGACAGCAACAAGGCTTCGTCTACATCGTGCGTCACCATGATGGTTGTCACATGGCTCTCTTCGCAGATTTGCATTAAGCGTTCCTGCAAGTTGCCTCTAGTCAGTGCATCCAGTGCGCCAAAGGGTTCATCAAGCAGCAGCATTTTGGGACGCAACGCTAAGGCACGGGCGATCGCGACTCGTTGCTTCATGCCACCTGATAGTTCATGTGGACGCTTATCGGCAGCAGGACGCAATCCCACTAATTCAATGTTATGCTCCACGATCTGTTGCCGCTCGGTTTGGGGCAAATGCTTCATTGCCGAATCAACGGCTAAGGCGATATTTTGTCGTACTGTTTTCCAAGGCAGTAACGAATAGTTTTGAAACACGACCATGCGATCGGGACCGGGTTCTTTCACTTCGCGACCTTCTAGCAATACGCCGCCTGTCGTGGCTCGATCGAGTCCTGCAACGATGTTCAACAATGTAGATTTACCACACCCAGAGTGCCCAATTAGCGAGATGAATTCGCCTTGCTTGATCTTGAGATTGATATTCTTGAGTGCAATGTAGCGATCGCCATTCGGTAGCGAAAAAATCTTATCAATGTGGTCAATTTCAACAAATGTAGACATGGTTGGGAGGGATGAAGGATGAAGAAGGAAGGAGGAAGGGAGAGATTAGAAAAATGGGAGTAGAGTGGGGGCTAAGCCTTACACCCTAAACCTTACGCCCCACATCCTTTAACGTTGCGATCCAGGAACGGCAAGTCTGCCGATCCATGCCACTAACTTGTCGAGAAGTAGACCAACGATTCCGACGTAGACCAATGCCAGGATAATTTCACTAGTCAGCGAACTGTTATAGGCATCCCAGATGAAGAAACCAATACCCACACCTCCAATCAACATTTCTGCGGCAACGATCGCCAACCAAGACAAACCAATTCCAATCCGGAGTCCTGTAAAGATATAAGGAACGGTTGCTGGAAAGAGAATGTTGAAGAAATACTCTAGCTTAGACAGTTGCAACACTCTAGAAACATTTTTGTAATCGCTAGGAACCTGCTGTACACCCACAGCAGTATTAATCAAAATCGGCCAGATGGACGTAATAAAAATCACGAAAATCGCCGAGGGTTCATTATCTTGGAATGCGGCAAGCGAGATTGGCAACCAGGCAAGCGGCGGAACCGTTCGTAACACCTGAAAGATCGGATCAAGCGCATCGTAAATGACTGGACTGCTACCAATGATGACACCAACGGCGATACCCACAATTGCGGATAGTGTGAAGCCGATCGCGACTCGCTTTAGACTTTCTAGAATCTGCCAAAACAGCCCTTTATCTGTGCCGCCGTTATCAAAAAACGGATTAATAATCAATTCCCAGGTGTCTTGCAGAACCACGGTCGGAGGCGGAAGTGGCGAATTCTCACCGCTACAAATGATTTGCCAAAGCGTCAAAACAACGAGCAGGGCCGCTACTGAAGTCAGAATTTTCCGCCCTTGCTGGATCAGCTTAGGCATCCGCGTAGCGGCAGAGTGAGGACGACGTTGAGTGCTTACAGCCATAGTGGGGTTGGGGGAGGTTTGAGGTTTGAATTTTGAATTTTGAGGTTTGAGCAACTTAAAACTAAGAACTCAAAACTCAAAACTTTTTACTACGCTTTCTTAATAGCGAGGCTCGTGAGGTAGTCTTCGGGTTTTTCTGGATCGAACTTAACGCCGTCAAAGAAGGTTTCTATGCCGCGTGAAGTGCTAGCAGGAATCTCGGATGCTGGGACATTGAGAGTTTGGGCAGCTTCCCTCCAAATGTCTTCCCGGTTCACTTTATCGACCAATTCCTTCACGTTAGTATCGGCTGGCAAATAGCCCCAACGAATGTCTTCAGTGAGAAACCAAGTGTCGTGACTCTTGAAGGGATAGGAAGCAGAATCAGACCAGAATTTCATCAACAGTGGGCTGTTCTCAACTGTCTTGCCATTTCCGTAATCAATGTTGCCCTGAGAACGTCCCAGAATATCTTGAGCATTGATCTTCAACCACTCTCGCTTGGAGATAATGTCACACATTTCTTGCTTGTTTTCAGCTTGATCACACCATCGCTGCGCCTCTAACACAGCCATTGTTAAGGCTTTAGCGGCTTTAGGATTCTGATCGACCCAATCGGCTCTCATTGTAAGTGCCTTCTCCGGATGATCCTGCCAAACTTCGCCCGTGACAATGGCTGAGTAACCGAGATTTTGGCTTACCAGTTGAGCATTCCAGGGTTCACCCACGCAGAAGGCTTGCATCGTTCCAACCTTCATGTTGGCGACCATCTGCGGTGGAGGTACAACAATCACGGATAAATCAGTTTCAGGATTGATGCCACCTGCGGCTAGCCAGTACCGCATCCACAAGTCGTGGGTTCCACCGGGGAAGGTGACAGCACACTTCACTTCTTGCCCTTGCGACTTTGCCTGGGCAAATGCATTTTTCAAGGGACTACTATCTGTTCCAACTTTCAGATCCGCATAGGTATTAGCGATCGAGATTGCCTGACCATTCGTACTCAATCGTGCCAGAATATACATGGGGACAGGCTGTTTGGTGATCGTGCCTACGGTCATCAGGTAAGGCATCGGGGACAAAATATGCGCTCCGTCAATTCCGTTGCCTTGAGAGCCAAGTTCTAAATTATCGCGAACGGCTCCCCAAGAAGCTTGCTTAAGCACCTCGACATCGGGCATTCCGTAGTTCGCGAAAAAGCCTTTTTCCTTGGCGATGATGAGAGGAGCCGCATCGGTTAATGCAATAAAGCCGAGCTTAGCCGTGGTAACTTCTGGAGCATCTGCGGCAGCAACCGGGCTAGGAACCGGAGAAGAATCGCCTGAGCCTGTACTAGCCGTTTGGGAACCAGAACTGCAAGCATTGATCAGAAACGTGGCTGCTGTACTTGCTCCAGCCGTGATCAGAAAATTACGTCGGGATAGGTTAGACATCTTTAACTTACCTGCTTCAAATAGAAAATGTGAGGATGGCGTAACGAGCCAGAATTAAAGCATTGATGCTTTCTGCTTGAGTTTTGCGCCAAAGCGTTCAATCATTAGATCGCGTAAGACGGGTTTGAGATCATCACAGGGAATGCCTTTTTGAACACATTCGCCTAGATGAGCCGCCTTGCCGACTTTGCCGCCCATGTAGAGGTCTACCCCTTCGGCGGCTTTACCGTCTTTGCGAACCTTCGTTCCCATCAAGCCAATATCGGCAACCTGCGGCTGACCACAGGAATTGGGGCACCCCGTCCAATGCACCCGAATTGGACGAGTTAATTCAAGTTCTGTCTCCAGTTCTTTAATCATGGCGAGGGCGCGATTCTTCGTTTCGATCAATGCAAAATTGCAGAACTGCGCTCCGGTGCAGGAGATGAGCGATCGCACCAATGGTGTTGGAGCGATCGAGAACTTCTCCAGAACGGGTTCCTGTAGGAATGCCTCTAATCGTGAATCTGGAATATTTGGGATGATGAAATTTTGCTCAACCGTGAGACGCATTTCACCGTTTCCATAAACCTCTGCCAACCGGGCGATCTCAAACATCTCAGGAGCATAGAGGCGACCGATCGGCACACATAGCCCAACGTAATTCAAACTAGCCTGCTTCTGCGGATATACACCAATGTGATCGCGTTTGTCCCAATCCATTTCATCTTGCTCGGCAGCAATTGAAGAGGAGAACCCATCTGTGTTTCAACGGTAGCGCGGAATTTACCCATCCCCCACTCATCGATCAGCCACATCAGGCGAGCTTTCTGACGATTTGCCCGCAACCCATAATCGCGATATATTTCCAAGATTGCACGGCACAAGGCAACCACCTCTTCGGGTGGCACCCAAACATCCAGAGGCTCAGCCGCCGCACATCGCTTAGCGGAGAAAAAGCCGCCTACAAGGACGTTAAAGCCAATTACATCATTTTTGAATGCTGGAACAAATGCAATATCGTTAATCTCTGCGTGAATGGAGTTGTCGCGTCCACCTTCGATCGCAATGTTGAACTTGCGCGGTAGATTGGTGAACTCTGGGTTCCCGTCGCCACTGTTCGTGATCATGTTCTGTACTTGCTGAACCAGATCACGCACATCAATCAACTCATCAGCATCCAGTCCGGCGATCGGAGATGCGGTAATGTTCCGCACGTTGTCCATGCCAGACTGTACACTGGTCATTCCAGCGCTTTTCAAACGACGAAAGATATCAGGAACATCCTCAATTCGGATACCGCGCAACTGAAGATTTTGCCGAGTGGTGATATCTGCGTTACCGTCTTCACCATAGCGTTGAACAATCTCTGCCAACACTCGCATTTTATGACTCGTGAGAATGCCGCTTGGCATCCGCAGACGCATCATAAATTTCCCAGGAGTAACGGGACGGAAGAAGATGCCCAACCACTTGAGGCGATGATCGCGATCGGTTTCATCCATAGCTTCCCAACCGATTTGGGCAAAGTGTTCAAGCTCAGACTTGACCATCAGACCGTCTTTCTCGGCTTTGAATTTCTCAAACTTATTCTGGCTGGCAGATTGGTTACTGATAACGCTAGTCACGGAGTGATCCTCTTTGGAGTTGGTCTGTCGATGCGCGGTTAGAGCCGATTGATTAAGTAGGTTAAAGATAATTAAGCGAAGAAATCGTAACTTTAGTTACAAAATTTTGCGATCAATGGGAATTTTGCATTAGTATTTGCGGAAATTGCATTGATTTGTCTTAAGCCCTCCGTAAGATAGAGGGCGGAAATTGCATTGATCTGTCCTAAGCCCTCCGTAGGATGGAAGCATCAATGATTACAGGAGCATGAGCAACCTGAACATTCGGTTGAGTTACTCCGTTTTTCCTCCACTCATCCATTGCAGATTGGGGGGTCAAAATCAAAGATTCAGGTTGGCAGGACAGATTGTGCGATCGCTGAATCGCATTGAGTTGCTTTGGCAGTTGTTTTGATAATTGAGTTGATACTGTTGTATCCGTAGGCGGAAGCTGCATTTGAAACAAACCTACTGATGAAGTCAACACAAGTGCGTTACAAAACAGGTGAAATTGCGAGCCGATCCGGTGCAAACATTGATTTAATAAATCTGCTTTGAACGACATAAACCTAGTTCCTCTCTAAACTCTATTGAGAGCTACCCTTACTTTCTGAAAATGAAACCCTACTGACTCAGTATCTCAGGTGAAAAATGCTGAAGTATTCATTAAACCTAGAACCTAGCCCTTAATGAAGGTTGTTTCTGTAGCCGATATATCCATTCGACTCCATTGCATCACTCCATTGCATCACTCCATTGCATCACTCCATTGCATCAATTGTGTAAGCTAATCGTTCGTGATACTAGAGATGCATGACGAAATCTCACCAACAAAAAAGCATCCATTGAAACCTGTTCACGCTTTTTCTCGTAGGAGATTGAGTTTAATAATCAACTTAAAACAGGTTAGACCGAGTCAATACAGCTATTTGGAGTTGGAAAATCTGATCGATTTAGACACTACGTTATTCAAGAAAACCAGATCATTTCGTATCAAGAACTACCAAAATATTTTTATTAATGAGCTTTCTGCATCGTTCGATCGCATTTTCTGCATATAGCAATCCCAAATCAATTGTGAGAAAACCCAAAGGGGTTTGGGGACTTCGTCCCAAGGAGGGGCACTGCCCCCTCCACCCCCTTCTTAACAAATGATTTAGGGCTGCATATTTGTACAGCTATCATATGAATTGATTGCAAGTCATACCAATTTCTATGAACCTGCCTAGAACGAGGGGCGTGGGAC
>JAAUSF010000080.1 GCA_012033255.1 Cyanobacteria bacterium RU_5_0 | reverse complement strand
TAGAATAGCCGTATCTAGACTCGCAAGATAAGGTTGGTTGGGTTTATCCGTTCGAGTGCCTGGATGTCCCTTATTTTTCACAACTCTGTGTTCTCATGGATCGTAAAGTTTTCTGCCCCTGTTGTTGACGAGAGGCTTACTCAAGCTACTCTTGAGTGCCCTATTGAGACGATGATCAATCCATTCCGTCCGACCGAGATTTCCACAACTGACATCCCTCTAGACAGTTCTTTAGCTCGTTACACCGACGTTATTGACCGTGTGAATCAGCTTGATGTGAGTGCTAAAGTGGCACTCATTCAACGTTTGATGACTCATCTTGAAACTGGTCAAATTCAAGGCATTTTAGAGTTTGGACAACAGGAGATTGCTGAGCGTGAACGGCATACTTCAGTATCAACAGCCGATCGCCAAACACGCTTGTTACTTAAGAAAGATTACACCTATCAAGAGCGAGGGCTGAGTGAACCAACTCAGTATTACGTCTATCTCAGGCGTCGGAAGCCCAAGCTAGACCGATACATCGGCACATTGTTTTATGTTCCTAGGGGATGCACCCTTTCCTATTTCCCAGACGACAATGGACGGATTCTTTTCAACCCACCTCATAATGTTTTTCAACTGAAAGATTCTGAAAATCCGTCCGTAACTCAGATCGTTCGGTTGATTTGCTTGGAACCTCCCCCCGCAGATTATACCTTTACCAAGCAACAGGATGACACCCCAGACATTCATCTCCGTTTGGAATATCTCGATCCAAACACTTACCAACCCATCGCAGAAGAATCGTATCCCTTCCCCATCTGTATGTACGCAGGTGGTAAGCTCGATCGCTACCGATGGGATGTCTCAACTGTAACCCTCCCATCCGAGATCGCGGCATCAACCGAGTGTATCGAGCGATCGTCCACCACAAAATCTCTCAAAGCTAGCTCGTCGCAGCCTGCTTCATCGGCAACCCTACTCAAGCATTCAGCTAATCAAAAGCCTTCGCTTCAGCCTACCGAATTGGATAAAGCCACATCTACTCCAGCGTCTCAGGCAGATTCTACATCCGCTAAATCTAAAGAGGCGGTAGCTAAAATCCCTCGTCGAGTCATCGAACTGCCCGCTTCAACATCAGCTACCTTTTATTTGGCAAATCGCTGTGACTCAACCCGCATTTTGGAGCGGATGCGCCTCTGGGCTACCTGGAGTGAGAAAGCAATGCCTCAATCGAAATGGGATGTTGTTCAAGATGGAGCCGTTTACACCCTACGGAACACCAACTTCAAGCGGATCTTGCTGAGGTTTTCGCTTGATCAAGCCTCTGTAACAATGGAGAACTCGCTGCCTGTTGTGATGAAATGGTTTCATGATTTGGGCTTAGCCGCTTCTCAGTCCCAAAATCAGAGACAGTATAGCTCTGCTCAATTGAAACTTGCCCACAGCTTATTCGTGGATATGAGCCTCCCCCAGGATGACCCGATGGTTGTCCTGAAGAAACTGTTTGGGGTTGAGTTCTCCAAAACCTCGCTTTATAAGTAGCCTTAGCCTTCTTTACGGCGTCTAGAAGACGATCGCGTTGTTGTCCGTGTGGGGGTTCGTTTTGTTTTCGCTGGAGCCGCCTCACTCGCCGCACGACGCGATCGTCTTCCATTTGATTTTGGTTCAACTGTTGATTCTGCGATCAGTTCAGTCACTTCGCTGGATGAGGACGCTACAGTCGTTGTTTCTTCAGTGTTGGCTTTCCTCGATCGCCGCTTTGGAGTTTCAGCATCTGCCGTCTTGCGCTTCGTCGATCGGTTGCGACCAGCAGGAACATACCGCTTGAGGGTTGCCGTGCTGATCTCAATGCCTTGAGTAGTCAACATTGCAGCAACTTCATCATAGCTGTAGCCTTTCGACAGCGCCGCTTTAATCTGATCCCGAAGTTGATCAACCGCCTCGCGCAACAGCAGTTTTTCCTTCGGTTTTTCGGGTAACTCCTTTAGAACCGCACTGACTTGATCAATGGCTTGCTTCGTCACATTCACGGTTCTAATCCGTCTGTTTGCTGTGTTTGCCATGCTTGAATGATAGAGATCACTTTTCCCCACCCATTCTATGCGCTGAGAATCAAAATGAGACAAGATTATTCAAAAAATAACTCAACTTTTTGCTCAAGTTGTGAAAGCAGAATCTACAGAAATCCGATTTAGGTTATGAACACGCGATCGAACACTCCCAAAAATATCAGGTTGTAGGGCAAGCAATCTCCATCTTCACTATTCAGCCCCTTCAGCAGCTTGCAAAAATAACTTGAATGTTAGACAGATTGTAGAGTGTGTTGGTTTAACACCTAAGAACCTGCTTAAAGAGCCAAAATTAGAGTTGAGCGAAATTAGAGTTAAGGCAGTGCTGAGGACTACAGTAGTTTGTTGGATAGGAGGAAACCAAGCGATGAGACACATTTTGATTGTGGGTGCGGGTCCCGCTGGAGTGCTTCTAGCACACTATTTACTACGTCGAGACAAATCCTATTGCGTTCATTTGTACGATCGCCGCCCTGATCCACGCACAGTATCCTTCTCCAAATCTAGAACATTTCCACTGACGCTCTGCGAACGGGGAATGAATTCTTTGCGCCAGATCGAAGGAATCGAAGCCGCCGTGAGAGAACTGAGTGTAGAGGTTGAGGGCACCGTCTTTCATCAGCACAATGGTAAGACTCGCTACACTCCCAGGAATAAGCCGTTATTATGCCTCGATCGCACAAATCTAGTGATCGTGCTTTTAGACAAGCTAACCGAACTCCATGACGAATCGCGCCTCCAGCTACATTTCAACTGTCAGTGTACATATGTGGATCGGGGAAACAAGACCGTCAATTTTCAGGTTACAACATCGGATGATGCGAATGAGCAAAGCAACGAATTTACGGCTCCATACGATTTGCTAGTCGGAGCAGATGGGGCACGATCGATTGTCAGAACTCATTTATTGAACAGTGAATCGTTTGAGTTTGAACAACAGTACGTGCGATCGGATTATAAGTCTGTGTTTTTGTCATCTGCTGCTGAACAGCCTGACATTGAACTCAAGCCTAACTGCATTCATACCTGGAGATTGGAGGATGGAACTGTAGTATTAGCAGTCCATCAACGGGATGGAACTTTGAATGGTGTCATTCATTTTCCACGTGAACGCAATCAGATTGCAGAACTTTTGATCCCCGATGCTGTCCGTCAATTTTTCCAGAAGCATTTTCCAGAAGCCGCACAATTCATGTCAGAGCGTGAAATTCGCGATTTTGCTGAGCGTTCTACTTCCTCAGTGCTGACGGTTCGTTGTAGTCGCTATCACGATCGCGATGATGTTCTGATTATTGGTGATGCGGCTCATGCCGTTTCGCCATCACTTGGTCAAGGTTGCAACGCTGCTTTTGAAGACGTGCTGGTGTTTGATCGGTTATTAGATGAATATGCGGATGATATAGCACAGGCGATCGCTCAGTTCTCCATGCGCCGTAAACCAGATGCTCATGCATTAGCCGATCTCAGCAATTATTCCTTTCCTTTGGCGCGATCGATGTTCATCCAGTTTGTGTTGAGAGAAAGCATCACCAAAGTCTTACATCGTCTTTTACCTAAGCAGATTCCATCCTCTTTGTTTACGTTAGTTTCAGAAACGAACGTTCCCTATTCACAGATCAAACACGCACATCAAGGCTGGCTTGATGCTGTCAAACGATCGAACGAACGGTTTCTTAAACGCTAATTGTTTCGCAGCTTTTCTGGATTAACTTGAAACTGCACATTCGGCACTTTTTTCTTACCTGGCAATTCTTGCGCTCCCAAAATATAGCCCTCCTGTTTCAATTCATCCACCGTTCGCCAGAAAATTTGATTATTTCTGGATGAATTGCTGCCCAACAAGTCCAGGTTTTTAAACAAGTACTGTTTTGAAATTACAAGATATTGCCCATCTTGAGGAATATCCCACTTGAGGCGACTCGCTAGATAGATCAGCAATTTTGTTTTGTAGTCGCTTTTGGCATTACTGCCTAGCTTTTGCTTAATATCAATATTACTGGCAAACAAAACATAATCGCCCGTCCGTCCAGGCCCCTCAAAAAACTCCAGCGAAACGGTGTAGGCATCTGCGAGTTCATAAGTATAATCGGCAGCTTTTGCCAAGTCAAAATCGCGCGGTACGTTATCGATTTCATAATCCCTGATTCGCAGCACACTTTTAATCATGACCTTTGCTCCAACACTGTTCCCCTTGCGGAGCGATTGCGCCAAGATCAGTTCAGTTCGATGGAGGGCAACTAAGTCACGGTTGAGTTGCGATCGCAGCTTAGCTGCAAACCCACCATCCTTCGTGCGAGTATATCCCAAGCTCTCTAGCAGATCATTCGATCGAAAGGTCACTAGGCGACCGTTTCCTTGCCGTGCCGCCTGCTTGTAAAGATACAAAACGATCGACACTTGCCTGGGATTGAGGAAGGTCAGCAGTGCCATAAACAAGCGTTGAATCTTGCGATCTTGAATTTTCTCTAACCCTTTGCTGATCCCCTGATCCGTGCAAATCTTCAAATCGAGTGCCGCATACTGCCGTTTCAGATCCTCCCATTCCTCAACAGACACATTCTCCAGGGTGACGCGACGAGTCACAGCAACTTCACTGGCATCTCTCGTGTCTGCCTCAACTCGCATCTCTAAATAGTACCCATCCGCATCAGAGCGCAAAATGGGCAGTTGCACATCTGGGTTTTTAATAGATGCCCCAGCACGAGGCAACACCATCAGGAGTTGTCCATCAACTGGGAACGCTGTGCCTTCCTTGCTGTTCACATTCAGTACCACTATATATAGCGATCGTGTGGACAAATTCTACCAGGCTTGAGTTTAGCTGGCACAGTTATCTACATTTTTCAACAACGCTATTAGTAGCGTCCTAGTTTTTTGAAAGCCACGAAAACGCTAGATATAGAAAATACCTGTAATCCCCGCGTATGATTTTAGGTCGATTGCCTGTAACTCCGGCGTCGCATCCTGACCTATTACTCTCGCGTATAAATTGCTCACTTGCCTGTAACTCCAGCGTCGTGTCTTGACCTGTCACTCTCGCGCACGGTTTCCGCAATACTTGGCTTAAGCCTGAGAATTGCAACAAACACACAGTCTGACCGATCGCTTCCGCGTCATATTGCGCTTGTAACTCCCACGTATGGTTTAGAGATTTGCCTGTAACTCCGGCGTCATCTCCTAACCTATCACTCTCGCGTATGACCTATCTGTAACTCCGGCGTATGTATCGTTTTAACCTCTTGAGATCAAATTTTTGCGGTGCTACTCTTCACCTAGCCTAAATACCAGAAAACCGGGACAGAGCCTCACCAAAGCCTCTATTGCCCCGATTTTCTAGCCATAGTCTGAAATCGACTGCCATTGGTTTCAGACGGTTGAGTTGTGTTCTTCTGACTAAGCCTACCACGCTCCAGAATTTCTGCAAGCGTTGGTGGGGGTTTTTCTGTCTCGCTCCCTAAGGTTCCAGTCTCCCAACATTGGAGGATTGGGGCTGATATCTGCTAAGCAATCTCCTATGCATAGGGTAGGCCCCAATAAACCGCAACTTAGTTTGGGCTAGAGAATCGAGCATTGTAGTGGCGATCGTCTGTCTCGGCTCCGCGCATTGAGGAGCCACTATGATTGCTGCTAATCTGTTTCATTATGTTTCAGAACAGGAAGATAATTTTCTGGCCCTGTTTCCTCATCGCTACGACTATATCTGGGCAGAATATCCAGATGTACAGGAAGCGATCGACTGGAAAACAGAAAGTCGTCACCCATTGACCGATCGCTTGATTCACCAGGGACAATATGTGTATGGAGTGCGGTTTGCGGCAGAGACACAATACAGTGTGATTGATATTGACACGATGAGCCGCTATCACCCTAAGCATGATCCATTTGCGATTTCTCGAATTGTTGCAGCCTTGGAACCATTAGGGTTTGTGGCTTATGTCGCTTGTACTTCTAGTGATAGCGGTGGCATTCATCTCTACGTTCCGTTTCAGCAGAAGCAAAAGTCTTGGAAACTGGCGATCGCCCTTCAGACACTCCTGGAAAATGCAGGTTTCAAGCCAGCAGCAGGGCAGCTTGAAATTTTCCCAAATCCTAAACGGTATGCCACTGAAAGAACTCCTAGCCTTTATGCGGCTCATCGGTTGCCAATGCAAATCGGTTCCTACTTGCTAAACGAAGATTGGCAACTCACTTACAGCAATCAAGCGATTTTTGTGGAACGGTGGCAGTTTGCTCAAGCCAAAAATGATGTTTGTAGTGAGGCGATCGATCAAGCTCTCAGTACTTTTAGACGCAAACAATATGGCATTTCGGGTCGAGTAGATAAATTTCTTAATGATCTGAATGCTGACATTGAAGCCGGTTGGACTGGACAGGGGCAAACAAATTTTATTCTCGGTCGGATTGCGATGCGGAGCTATATCTTTGGACATTTGCTCTATGCAGACTGTCCGCTTGAAGGTAAACCCCTTGTAGATGACATTGTTAAAACGGCTCGATCGCTCCCTGGCTATCAGGAGTGGTGTAGACATCAGCATGAGATTGAAAAGCGAGCAGAGGAATGGGCAAGATGTATTGAAAACAGTCGATATTTTCACTTCGGGCGTTCTAAACTCGCACCAGCCGTCTTGGAGACAGCGGACTCTTCACCACAATCCTCTTGGAACCAAAAACAGTCTGAATCCGCAAGAGAGCGGATTTGCAAGGCGATCGCAGATTTGCTGAATCAAAACGCTCTTCCATTTGGGGCAACTGCACGGTTTCATGCTCTGACTCAATATGGTATTGGTGGAGGGTCGCTGTATCGACATCGCGATTTGTGGCATCCCAATTTCCTCAAAGCTGATTTGTCTGTGGAAAACCCCCCAGACCCCCCAAACGCATTAACAAATGTCTCGGTCGATGCTACTCCACTAGCATCGACCGAGATCATTTCGACAAGCTTATTTAGCTCACTAGGCGGTAATGCGGCTTCCTGTAAAGGCTCTAACCCCTTTGTTGTTTCAGATTCTCCATTACCAGGTCGTAATGCGTCTCAGCACACTGGGTTGAGCGATATTGAACTGACTATTAGAACGGCTACAGCAAATATCGAGCGAACTAAATATGAGGCTCAGTTCGCTTCTCAAGTTGCTCAAATGCAGCAGTTTTTACAATCAGGTGATCCAATTTTGATCTCGGAGGCAATCACTTGGATAGAGGCAAATCCGGCACTGTTAGACGCAGCAAAATCGTATCTGCCAACGGTTCAACTCGATCGAGTTCAATTAAACCAAGAGCCATTCTTGCCTGGGTATGTGCGGCGATCGCCTCTGATCTGTCTTCTGTCTTGGTAAAGATCTCAGTTGAACTACGACGACTCGCATGGACACCAAAACAAATTCATGGAAATCTGGAGTGGTTGTTTGGCAAACACCATCGTGCCAGGTTGACCAATACAGAGTTAGTGCGATGGCTAGAGTGGCTAGAGATGCAAGACTCTCACTCTTAAACTAACGCTCTTGAAAGGATGAGGGGCGAGTGTTCAACCGCTTGGGGCGTAAATTTGGAAGTTCCTTTGATTTTGGAGCCGGTGATCCTTCAATCGGATCTTCCTTCGTCGCTTCCAATAAGAAAACTCTGTACCCTGAAACGGTGTAAAGATTGGTAAAGCTGCACACATAGCCTTGCTCCTGTAACTGAATAGCCCGTACATCACGCGCCTGTCGTGCCTGCGCTTCATCTTCCCAATCAAGTTCGAGAAATGTCTCTTGGATGGTTTTCATCGTTGCACACTTATTGAGCTAAAGGACAACAGAGCGATCGCTCTAATTTCAGTCAGTTTCTTATTCTAAACAAATTTTGCCCATAGCCTCACGGCTGCTCTAACCCATCAGACAGGTGACTTTTTGTAAAGATAATTGAGACAATGCCCAAGTTACAAATCAATATTCGCGCTGGAAGAAGCTTTATTGCTGGGGCTGCTTCAAATCCGAGGGGGTGGCAGTTCAGGTTCTTGAAAATCCAGGTGTGAATTCAGAGGCTTTGCAAAATCAGTTGGTTCAGCAAATGCAGAGAATGGGAGAATCTATTTGTGGGGCAATTGGCGCTAAAGTGAGTATCAGTTCGCAAGGATACACCCTAATGTATAAAGAGTAAGCAAACATATGCAAATTGAGCGTAAGAATTATCCTCACCTCGACGCACCTGTAGGTCCGTATGTTCATGCAGTCAGCTATAGCGGCTTACTTTTTCTTTCGGGCTTAACTGCATTCAATACTTCGGCACAAGATAAAGATCTCGCAACTCAAGCTGAAGCTGTTTTTGATCAGATCAGGAGCATACTTGAAACAGAAGGTATTAGCTTTAATAATCTGATAAAGGTGACGATATTCGTAACAGAACTTGGAGAGATTGATAAACTCAGAAATGTCTTATTTAGTAGCTATGAAAACAGTTTGCCAGCTAGTTCATTAGTTCAGGTCAAGAGTCTCTTTGCGCCAGAATTGAAAATAGAGGTTGAAGCTATAGTAGCTCTCACTCATTCATAGCGCAATTGAAATCAACTCAGAGAATTTGTATGTGCAAATTGAAAGTGGTTTAGCTTAGAATGTTTACCAAGTGGCTGTGCGGCTGAGTGGCAGTATGACCTCAAAACAGGTTTGTCCTGATCCACTTTCAGCCCGAACTGAGCCTCCTAAGTGGTTGACTAACTCTCGGACAAGCGCGAGTCCTAAACCCGTACCACTAAATCTCCAGGAATTGCCGTTGGGAATGCGATAGAAGCGATCGAAGACGCGAGGCAGTTCCTGGGCTGGAATTTCGATCCCAGAGTTACTAATTCTGAGGTGAATAACATCTGAGAGGCTCTGAGCCGCAACAGAAATTTTCCCTCCTTCTGGCGTATATTTACAGGCGTTATTAAGCAGTTCACTGATGATGCGGCTGATACTCACTGAATCAGAAATTAGGACTGGTAGATCAGGATCAATCTCGAGAGAGAGAAACTGCTGTTGTTGATGGGCACGATGTTCAAATGCTTCGACCCAATGGGGAAGCCAGTCTTGGAGACGAATCGGCATTAACGCGAGGGGTTGTGCTCCGGCACCAAGCCGTTGTAAATCTAATAGATCATTGATTAGATCCATTTCTCGGTTACATTCGTCGTTGAGAATTTGGAAATAGCGGAAGGCTTTGTTTGTAGAAAGGGTTTGGGTTTCTGACTGGAGGGGATCAACGAGCGTCACATGAGCTTTCTCCAGGCTAAGCTCTAGCATCTGAATAGCCATCTTCATGTTAGCGACAGGGGTTCGCAATTCATGGGAAACTGTGTTCAAAAAATCATCTTTAAGTGTGTTAAGCCGGGCAAGCTCTTCGATTTGAGTTTGTGCAGCTTGATAGAGACGCGATTGACGAATGGCGATCGCACATTGATTCGCAACTTGTTTCACCAACCGAACTTCAATTTCATCAAATGTTCCATGCATTGGTTTGAACAGCCATAACTCACCGAGTGCGCCCTCGTTATCAAAAATGGGACAGGCTAATGCCGCGATGCGATCGGGAATTAAATAATTTTGCGAGGTTGGCAGTTTGCAAAACTGGAAGTGTTGTCCTTGGAGTAGCTGCGCGTAGATGCCTGGAAAATCGACCATTCGCACAATCTGACTATGATTGAGATGAGGCAAGGTGGAATATTCTTGAAAAATTTTGGATGTGGCGTGTTTGAGATCTGAAAGCGCAGTGCCGCAATAGTCAATTTCAAGTGCAAGTGCCAACTCTTTAACGGCGGCTTGCAAAATTTGCTGCTCATCTAGGCTATCGCGTACTCGGTCTGTAATGCGTTTGAGTGTTGCCTCGAAGTTGAGGGCTTGTTGTAACTGTGCAGTCCGTTCTGTCACTTTTTTTTCTAATTCTGCATTCAGTTGTTGAACTTGGGTGTAAAGATGCGATCGCTGGATTTGATGCCACACTCGCTGACGCAACACTGCCCAGTTAATCGGCTTGGTAATGTAATCGGTTGTACCCACTCTGAAGGCGCAATCGACTGACTCTTGATCTTCCAGGCAGGTAATCATCACAATTGGCAGATTATCTCCTACCAGTTGACGAAGCTGAGTACAACAAGTAAACCCATCCATTTCAGGCATCATGGCATCCAGCAGAATCAAATCTGGATGGAGTCGATGATAAAGAGCTAACCCTGCTTCCCCATTCTCAGCAGATGCCACATGATATCCATCCGCCTCCAATAGGCTGCACAACTGCATCCGAGTGAATCGGTTATCTTCAATCACAAGAACCGTGTAACGATCGCCCTGGCTTGAAGTTGTGTTCATCAGGCTAAGTCCATACATTCTGCGTTTGCAAAGCCGTTTCAACCCTTACATATTCCGTCTTCAGTCTCGAAAAGGTTTTATCTGCATGATCAAACCTTCCAGTTTTGGCTAAAGTTTCCAATTCCTGACAAATGCTAGCTAATGTCATGGCTCCCAACGAGGCACTGCTTCCCTTCAAATTGTGAACCGCTCGCTTGAGCAATGCAATATCTTCCTGGTAGATAGCAAGTTCGATTGTTTGCAACAGATCAGGAGCGTCTTCAAGGTAAATCTGCACCAATTGTCTCACAATGTTGTTTGCCTTATCCTCAATTGCCATCCCGTAAGACTGAAGCTGTTTGATATCGATCGCATCATCCATTGATTCCTCTGCAAACGTAGGGACAGTAGAAGAAATTATTTTGCTTAGGTAGATTTTAGCGAGATAGATAACGAGACAACGCTTGAGTCAATTCTGCCACACGAAATGGTTTCACCTGTAAATTTTCTGTTGATGGATAGCGTGGTGTCGGGGCAATCCCGTTGTGGTTGCCCAATCCCGGCGTGGATGGCGTGGCGTAGGGGCAATCCTGCGTGGTTGCCCCGGTGCAGGTGTCGGGGCAATCCTGCGTGGTTGCCCCGGTGTAGGTATCGGGCAATCCTGCGTGGTTGCCCTGGCTGAGAGGGAAGACACGTCGGTCTGCCCCTACTGAATCCGCAACACCAGGTGAACAGGACTCCGCACGGGTTGAGGAGGGTACCAGGTCAACAACGATCGCCGCACAATCTCGATCACGGCTTGCTCTTGCAATGTTGAGGCTTGCTCATCCAAAATCACCTGCCGCACTCGCCCCTTGCTGATTTGCAACTCAAAGACGAGATCGCCACTAAAACCAGTGGGGAATTGAATCGCTTGCAGATGTTGTGTGAGGACATCGATCGCCTGTTGGGTTAAGCCAGTGGCACTAAGAACTTGCAGACGATCAGAATCCTCAGACATCAATGACCATGATTCTTCCGATGAAGATTTCTCAGATGGCTTGAGACGATCTTGAACGAATCGTCTCACCCGACTGAACATTCCCTCCTCTTGATCCGCCGCAAGCATAGATTCCGCCGCAGGCGTAGATGGCGACAGCGTACTGGGAGCGGAGGGAGGGGATGGAGGGCTGAACGCCGCACGCGCAGGATGTGGAACTTGGAGTTTAGCCGATCGCGTCATTTCACCCGGAGCCGCATAATCAGGGCTAGCGAGATAGCTCATCGCTTGTGGCAGCATACTTTGAGCTATATTGCCAAAAACCCCTTCATAGCTAACGCCTTCTGGCATCGAAACGGGCACCTGAACCGACACGGAACCCTGCGTGGGATCAACTCGGATCTCATCACTAACGGCGACAAAAGCCGTGTATTGGGATAGCAGTTGATAGATGAGAGCCGTATCTGTCACCGCTTCGACCCCTACCTTCGTTTCACCGCTCACCATTTGGTTCATCAGGTCTTTGATGCGAGAACGTCCCCAGCGTTGGGCGATCGCCACGTTTCCGGGTTCTTCAAAATTAAGGGCGAAGGTTTGCTGATAGATCGCGCCACCGATCGCATTACCTGTGATGTGCAGCTTTCCAGAGGTGCGATCGTCTTGCCGCCCAAACAAGACTAAGGGTTGTTCCGCAAACAAATCAGGCAGAGTGAACGGATAAATGACTGGAGTTTTTCCATCTCCTTCCCACCGCAATTGAATGTTCGTCAGCACAGGATTGTTGATTTGTCGGAAGAATTTTTCGGTGACCTCATCCGTGGGTTCATCATGACGAACGATGCGCGAGATTCCTCGCCCGATTTCCGCAATCCGATTCAGCAGAAAACGGTTAACTGAACTGCCCGCACCGAAACTATAAAGGCGGTTTCCGGGTTTCAAATGGTGCTGCACTTCTGCCAGAATTTGATTCTCGTTGCCGATGTAGCCATCCGTGAGCAATACAATACTCCGCAAACGACCCGGATCAACGACAGGGAAATTCAGCACGGCGCGAATTCCCCGCAGCATCTCGGTTCCACCACCCGCATTCAGTTGATTGACATAGTTGATTGCCCGTGTGCGATTTTGCGCGGTATTGGCTAGCGGAACGGGAGAAAGCTGACGGGTGGTATCGGAAAAATCCATGATGTTGAAGGTGTCATCTGGATTTAATCCGTTAATGAACCGCCGCATCAACTCTTGACATTTCAACAACGGATCACCCATCTGAGAACCCGATGTATCAATCAAAAACACTACATCTTTGGGTACGACTTGATCAGGACGATATTGGAGTGCTGGAATCAGATATAGCGCAAAGTGTCCACCCCGATCGTCTGCCTGCGTCAACAGCGTGGTTTGCGTTCGATCGCCCGACACCCGATAGCGCATGATCAGATCTTTGTTGGGAATCGTATCGCCGCCTGTCAATTTCACGCGCACAATCTGTCCTTCATGCTCAATCTGAAGCTGATGAGAGGGCGATCGGACATCCTGAATCACCACACCCGCATCAATTTCGATCGTGACACCAATGTCATGTCCAGAGCGAGTCCCAGGCGGCAGAATTGGCGCATTCAACCGGGACGCATCCGGTACCAAATCAGTATCCTGATTGAGGGTCATAGGAGCCGTTGCTGAACCCCCACCTGCGACATTTTTTTCGATCGTCGTTCCTGGAATGTAGCGAGGTCCTATCACCATCGGGAACACAAACTCGTAATCCCCCCCTTCAAATTTCAAACTGTCAGTGTAGCGAATGATCACATCAATCTGTTCACCCGGTTTAATGTTGGCGAGAGATTGCGTGAAGATATTATCTCGCTCTTGTTCCAGCAATCCGGCAGTGCGTCCTTCTTGCTTCGCTTGCTCATAAATTTGTTGCGCTTCTTGACGTTTTTTGATGCTGCCTTGAATGGTGCGATCGCCAATCCGAATCACCATATCATCCACGGCTGCCTCATCGGGTAGCGGAAAGATGTAGGTCGCTTCCAGGATTGTTGTGAAAGGATTTTCAAACGTCTGGATTACTTCTACTCGCGACAGATTCCCCGCTACTTTAGCGTTGACTTCTGTGTGTTTGAGGGGAAAGGCGATCGGTTGTTGATCTGCCGTCTGAACGTATAGGCCTCCGGGTTGGCGATCGAGTTGAATCTGAGTCATACCAGCAACCTCTCTACGCAATTGTCTTCTGTCCCTAGCGTAAGCGCATGACTCGACTAAAGATGCTCAGTCTTGTGTTCACCGATTGACTCACCGATTGACTCAATGATTGACTCAATGATTGACTCAGTAAAATCAAAGTGGCTTGTTACAGGATTCTGAAGCGAATGCACTGTAGTCGAGCAAGAATTCGCATTGGGGTTGAAGTCAATCTCTGAGGGAAATTTGTCCGCTCTAAACTACTCTTAACAAAGGGGCTGTATATGTTATCTATGGTGGAGTCTGCGTATCGCGCATTGGCTCATCGAATACTGAAGACGTGCTATCAGTCTTGACTGTTGAAGTCCACACTCCTAGGATTCGCCTATGCAACCTCTCAATCATCGGACTAAAATTGTCGCTACCGTTGGTCCTGCCAGTCGCTCTCCAGAAGTTCTCAAGCGAATGGTTAAGGCAGGTATGAGTGTCGCACGGTTAAATTTCTCCCACGGCAGCTATGACGATCACGCCGAAACAGTCTCCCTCATTCGCGAAGTTTCTGAAGAACTGGATACGCCAGTCACCATCCTGCAAGATCTTCAGGGTCCCAAGATTCGCGTTGGGGATATGCCAGATGGCGGAATGCAGCTTGTTGAAGAGGCTATTCTGTCGTTGGTGCCTGTGGCTGAGTTTGATCATCAACCCGATACTGCATCGATCGACTACCCATTTTTGGCAGAAGAAGCGATTCCGGGTACTCAAATCTTGTTGGATGATGGATTGTTAGAACTCCGGGTTAAGGATGTAGAAGGGAATGCGGTTCGGTGCCAGGTTGTTAAAGGCGGGTTGCTGAAGAGCCATAAGGGAGTGAATTTGCCAAACCTCAATCTTCGCTTGCCCTCTATGACTGAGAAAGATGTCAGAGACCTGGAATTTGGGCTTTCGCAAGGTGTAGATTGGATCTCGCTCAGTTTTGTGCGTCGAGGTGAAGATGTCCGTACCTTGAAGGCGTTGTTAGCTGAGTACGGTAAAGTTGATACGCCTGTGCTAGCAAAGATTGAGAAACCGCAGGCGATCGAAAACCTGGAAGACATTCTGGCAGAATGCGATGCCATCATGGTTGCACGAGGCGATTTAGGAGTTGAGCTTCCTCCAGAACGATTGCCCATGCTGCAAAAGCATATCATTCGTCGCTGTAATCAAATTGGCATTCCGGTGATCACGGCGACTCAAATGCTGGAAAGCATGATTCAGAATCCCCGTCCGACTCGTGCAGAAGCAAGCGATGTCGCCAATGCGATCGTCGATGGAACTGATGCTGTCATGTTGTCTGGAGAATCAGCCGTTGGCGCATATCCCGTTCAAGCTGTGGAAATGATGGCGCGAATTGCTTGCGAGGTAGAGAAAGACATCAAATTTGTCAACAATCCGCCGAACCAATCCGATGAAACTCATGCGTTGAGTGAAGCCTTAAATGCGATCGATCAAACTCTTGATCTCCGATGTATTCTTGCCTTTACTCATTCTGGTTACACCGCTCGATTGGCTGCTGAAGAACGTCCGAGGGCACCTGTTGTTGCAGCCACACCCAACTCTAATGTTTATCATCGCTTGAACTTAGTTTGGGGTGTTAAGCCACTGATGATTGAACAAGAGGTGGAAACATTTGAGGATGCTGTTGAGCAGGCTGAAAGCTGCCTGATTGAACGAAATCTGGTTTTACTAGGCGATCGAATTTTGATCATGGGTGGAATTCCAATGCGAACAGCAGGTGGAACGAACTTTCTCAAGATTCATACGATCGGGAAGTAGGGATTTAGGAAAGGATGGAGGATGAGGGATGAAGAATTCTTGGTAGGAGAATATTGTGAAATAATCAAGATACCCTTTTGTTCAAGTGAGGTAAAAATTATGGGGCTTTTTTACGAAGTACTGAGTGCAATCAACAATCCCAATCAGCCAGCCAGTACCGATCAACTGAGTTTGATTCTGAATACCGTTCAACAAGTTGCCGGTAGCCGTGGACTGTCGCCAGCCACTACGCAAACACTGATGTCGGTTCTGGGAGGGCACGTTCGCTCTGCTCTCCAGCAACAACGCATGACATCCGGAGGTTCGCAGCTAGAAACCATGCTCAGTCAATTTGGCGGTACAGATGCAACAATGGGGTTGCTCCAATCCCTTTTTACTCCACAGCAGCAACAGCAAATGCTTCAAGACACTGTTCAAAGAACGGGAATCAGTGCTGACACTGTGAAAGCAATTCTGCCGACATTGCTTCCTGCCGTACTCAATTTATTAAAAATGGGATCGGCCGGTTCGCAGGGATCGAATACCATTCTGAGTGCGTTTTTAGACAGCGACAAAGATGGTGATGCTGACTTGGGTGATGCAATGGTATTCGCAAATCGTTTCCTCAATCCGTCTCGTTAATTCTGGCTGAGCATGGGTAATAGGTAAGTTTTAGGTTCGATTACCAATCACCAATCACCAATGTCCCCTATTCTCTTTAATGTAAAACATTAGCATGGTGACGGATATGGTCTTCTACAAAGGTGGCAATGAAGTAGTAGCTGTGATCATATCCGTCCCGCCTTCGCAGCGTCAGAGCTTGTCCAACGTTGACACAAGCTTGTTCAAATACGTCAGGCATTAGTTGGTTTTCAAGAAATGAATCTGCCATTCCTTGATCAATCAAAATGGTGCCATTGAATGGAGTCGTTTGAACTAATTCACTAGCATCATATGCCTTCCAGCTTTCTTGATTTTGTCCAAGATAATTCGTAAATGCTTTCTGCCCCCAAGGACAGCGCATCGGAGCCGCGATCGGTGCAAAGGCTGAAACCGAACGATAGCGATCGGGATTCTTTAACGCACAAATCAATGCGCCATGTCCTCCCATTGAGTGCCCAAAAATGCCTTGGCGATCGGGGTTAATCGGGAAATGTTCGGCGATTAGAGTGGGTAATTCTTGGGTGACGTAACTATACATTTGATAGTGCGATCGCCACGGTTCTTCTATTGCATCTACGTAAAAGCCTGCGCCTGTTCCAAAATCCCAATCGTCCTCTTCTCCCGGAATTCCCGTATTACGTGGACTGGTATCAGGGACCACCAATATCACGCTATAGTTTGCTGCAAATTGTTGCGCTCCTGCCTTAATCATGAAGTTCTCTTCTGTACAGGTGAGTCCAGACAGAAAATACAGCACAGGTAGCAATTCTGATTTAGCTTGCGGCGGTTGATAAACTGCAAATTTCATTTCACTGTTGCAAGCGGTAGACTGATGTTTATAGAAGCTAACTGTCCCGTCGAAGCAGAGGTATTGATTACCCTGAATAAGCGAGGTAGGCATAAGAAATAATTCGTGAATTATAGGACTGGCATTTTACAGGAGTACTGATCTCGCTAAAACGTTAGCACTGTCCGAATTGCCTCTCCGTTATGCATCAAATCAAACGCTTCATTCACTTGAGCGATCGGCATTACAGTCGTGATCAGATCATCAATGTTGATTTTACCGTCCATATACCAATCAACGATTTTAGGAACATCTGTGCGACCTCTAGCCCCACCGAATGCTGACCCTTTCCAAACACGACCTGTCACCAGTTGAAACGGACGAGTGCTAATTTCCTGTCCGGCTCCCGCTACACCGATAATGACGCTGACTCCCCAACCCTTGTGACAACATTCCAGTGCTTGTCGCATCACGTTGACATTGCCGATGCACTCAAAACTGTAATCCGCACCGCCCTTCGTGAGTTCAACTAAATAAGGCACGAGATCGCCTTCAATTTCACGGGGATTAACAAAGTGAGTCATGCCCAATTTTTCCGCCAATTGTCGCTTCTTAGGATTCAGATCGACACCCACAATCATGTTGGCTCCCACCATGCGGCAACCTTGAATCACATTTAGCCCAATGCCACCTAAACCAAACACCACCACATTCGCGCCAGGTTCCACTTTGGCGGTGTTGATCACGGCTCCAATGCCAGTTGTCACTCCACAGCCGATGTAGCAAACTTTATCAAACGGTGCATCCTCCCGGATTTTCGCCACAGCAATTTCCGGTAACACGGTGTAATTGGCGAAGGTAGACGTACCCATGTAGTGATGAATCAGGGTTCCATTTGTCGAAAAACGACTCGTTCCATCGGGCATCACACCGCGTCCTTGAGTCGATCGAATTGCCTGACAGAGATTGGTTTTCCAACTCAGGCAATAGTCGCAGTTGCGGCATTCAGGGGTGTAAAGCGGAATAACGTGATCGCCAGGTTTGACAGATTTCACGCCTGCCCCTACTTCTACCACAATACCCGCTCCCTCATGTCCCAGAATGGTAGGAAACAGCCCTTCAGGGTCAGCCCCCGACAGTGTGTAAGCATCGGTATGACAAACGCCTGTCGCTTTGATTTCAACCATTACCTCGCCTTCTTGGGGACCTTCTAGCTGCACCGTTTCAATACTTAATGGTTTTCCCGCTTCAAAGGCGATGGCGGCTTTAACATCCATAATTGGCTCCTCTGAGTGATCTTTACCTGAATGCTTGATCAACTACTTCAGTTTTTGACTATGCCACATCCATTGCTCTATTCATTGAATGTCTTGTGAAGTTTTAATTGAAATGGCAGGGTGTACCGATCGCCCCCATGTCCCTTGCAATGAATTGATAACTAGCAAAGTCTGCTTCAAAATATTCAAAACAAGGCACAGAAAGTCAACACTGATAAGCCAAGATTAAACGGGTCTTTAAAAATTCAAATACAAGTAGAAAATCCTGCCTAAGAGAGATGTTGGTTTGCATAAATCAACCATTTATTATGATTTGCCATTCAATATCAATATGGCTTTTGGGAGGGTTGACTATAACGATTTCAGATTCGATTTATGTGTTCCATTACACATTTTTAATTACACTTCATCTCTGTTTCATGAAACTAAGAGCATTTCGTAAAGATCAACCAGAAGATTGCCAGAAGCAGTTGACACTTGTGCTTAACGTTGTTTAACTGTATATGAGTAATTTCACATACGTAGTACTACTTAGCTAGCTTGGCTGTTTGGGAAATTGTTTTTGTTTTGGGGGCTTTCTAGTTTCAGGTCGAAATTTCTTCGGCAGCATGAGGTGTTAGGTGAGGGGTCAAGCTACCTTTCGCTTGTCTACATGCCAAGGTGCATTGCTTGTGTCCTTTCACGGAGTTCCTAGCTATGAGCTTTTCCCGTTGTTTGCTATCCTCCGCGCTGCTTGCAGGGGTAGCCTTTTCAGTTCTGACGCTCCCTCTGGCGGTCATGGGATCGAAACCAGTGACTGTTTACATGGAAGAAAAGCCTGTTTTTGCGGGCCAGTTCAAAGATTTATCAGAGCCGTACTTAAGCGCCGCGACTGCTCTCAGCTTAGGAGTTGGTGCAGTTTCATTAGCCTTATCAGGCTGGCGGGTTTCTTCTCGGAAATTGGAGTTGACTGAGCAGAAAATGTCTACTCTGAAACAGCAATTGCAGGAGAAAGAAGCCCTGCTCGAAAGTCTCAAGTTTTCGGAGACACGGTTAGCGACTTCAGGATTGGAGGGATTCCTCGAAGGTGGGATGCCTGTGTACGATCGCCTTCCCGCGCCGAGTGCATCCAAAGTTAACTCTACCAACTATGCCATCATCAATACCCCTCCTGAAGCTGTTACGACGGCTATCAATCCTCAGACTAAAATTCAGGCAGCAGCAGCAATGCCCTCAGCTCAGGCATTTATGGGCTATGCTCGTTCTAGTTCAGTGGATCAGTCTCCATCAGAGACTGATCAAGAACCGAAAGAGACGGCTCAATATCATGAACTCTTGAGCAACTTGAAGCAGGTCATGACTCAAATCGAAAAGCTCCAACAAACGACGCCTGCGAACGGGTCTGGCAACTGGCAGCAACACATGGCCTCTTGAGACTCTAACATCATTAACCACAAAATTAACCACAAAGGCACAAATGACGTTCGTAGTCAGGGCTTCAGTCCTCGAAGCCAGCATGACAAGCACTAGTGGAGTTTAAGAAAATCATCAGGTAATGCTCTTGTGGGACGGGCGAGACGCTCATCCTTGGCACTGGGCGGGCAAGATGCCCACCCCACAATGACTGGATTGAATGCTTAAACTTTATCAGTAGTCAGGCAGAGTTAATTACGATCGATTGTCTATGCAGGTCATTAGTGATGACGTGATATGGATAATTCAAAATATTTGTCGGGAATTTGTCGGGAATTTGTCGGGAAATTGAGGGGTAGACATCCTACCCCTGTTCGCGTTTAGAATTAGCGAAAAAGTTGATCGGGTGTTAGGGGGGTATTGGTTTGACTCCAAGTTTTCCCACTGTCACCTTCTGGACTTTGAGAAACGTTTACCTGCGATGAGCTACTCCGTCGGGGACTACTCGATAAGGTTGTCGATGGCGGTGAAGTGTTACCAGAGGGCAAGGAAACCGTTAGCACTTGGCTGGTTTCTAGATAAAGTTCGCCATCTGTTGTGAAACGAGTTAAGGCAATTTGTGTGGATTCGTCTTGTCGTTCAACTTGGGCACGGAAGTTCCCAGGTTGGCTTGCCGGATCGAGCGTTGCCATAAACGTAACTGTTGGTTGTGGATTGAATCGGATAGCGGTATTGCGCTGATCGAGTTGCCACGCTTCTTGATAGTTACCGTCTGAAGCAATCTGCCACAGATTAAGATTGGCTTGCCAGTTGCCCTCTCGCACTTCCGCAAATTGACGATCGAGAATCGAGTAATCTGGCTCCGCGATCGCTGTCAGTGCTGCCTGTTGAGAGTATTGGAGATAGCGAACAGCAGACACCGTGAGGCGAGTTTGGTCGGGCAACGTCGTGTTACCCGCAACCGCATAAACACCTGGACGACCCGTGGCTTCAACCTGACGAATTGCCAGTTCTATCACAGGTGGCGAGAATGCCGAGAATCCAGAGAGCAACGTACAACTACTGCAACTGATCAACAGGCAAAGCCCTACAACCAGTTTCAGGCACTGTTGCCTTAAATTATTAAATTTTGTAAAGGAAACAGAACTGACATTAAGAAGATGGCTGAGCGGCATACGGAATATTCCCTAGAAAAAATGCTGTGATATGGTTATGCACTAGGTACGCGACTATACTTTACTAGAGTATATTTCAGCCTTTGAAACAGAACTCCGTTTAATTCAGGTAGAGCATCTATATGCAAATAGGCGATTGAAGGCAAGGCGCTTGCGAGTTCTGGGCGATGAATGGGCGATCGCTTAGCACCATGATTAGGTTCTAAGCTGCTATCTTGCCACATCCGCAGGTTGTCCGTATACCGAACCTGCCCTGAGACAACGGTAATTCACCCCTGAATCCAATCATGTCTAGTCCCTTTAAGCTTATTGTTTTCCACAACTGGACGACGAGTTCTTTAACCGTGTTGTTTAGTTCAACCCTGGTTATTTTGAGCGTCACAACGGACATAGGACTAGCGAATCCGGTTAGCCAAGATGAAAACTCAGATGACAGTATTGAAATTGAAGCCATTGAAGCCCAAGTCGCTAGAGAAGAGCGGGAAGCATTGTTGAATGCTAATCAGCCTCCGATCGACTCTTCGGTTGCAACCATTCCTCCGTCTGAGCCAGCAGAAGTCGTTCCTCAAGACCCTAACGCACCTTTTACCCTAGACACTCGTTCAACCCCACCCAGTGTGTTGCCAGGAACAACGGCATCTCCTGCCTTTGCCGTACAGCCTCCAGTGCAGCCGATCGCGCCGAGCAGCATTCCTGTTCCATCGTCCATTCCTCCAGTTGCCGCCGTCAGCCCGGCTCCAGATGCGACCAATCCGTTTGCCATCCCTCCAGATACGGGAGTTGGAGTAGTTCCTTCGACGATCCAAACCCATGATTGTGGCGTTTTGTGTAATGCGTCTGCGCCGTTCAGATTCCAGGCTCCGACAACGGTGTCACCGGGGCTAAGCCCAGTATTGCCAGGGAATTTTGCCGAAAACGCTAGCTTGTCTCCATCGGTGAGCCAAGCTCCTACACAATCGTTGCCCGTTCCAAACCTATCGCAGACCATCACCCCAGGAACTCTGCCGCCTGCGCCAAATCAATCAATTCCGAGTATTGTGCCAGAACCCGTTCCGGGTGATCAGCCCAACTTGATTCCATCAACAACGACACCGCCAGAAACGCCGGACGATCGCGATTCCGTTTTTCCCAGCACGGCATTAACTCCAACGACGATCGCCATCCAAGCCACGTACATTTATGTGGCGGATGAAAGTTCAGCCCGTGGGCGATTGGCATTAGCCTATCCGTTAACCCCGAATGTACTATTTGGGGCGACATTGGATATCAGCGACGGGGAATTGCTCAACACTAATGGCATCGAAGGGGTGAGCATCAATGAGCTATATCTGACTGCATCGATCGCTGATCTGCCTAATTTGCGCGTTGTGATTGGGCAAATGGATTTAACTTCCTACTTCGATCGCAATAGTTTTGCCAAAGATGCGGCGAGTCAGTTTTTTAATCCAGTCTTCCAAACGAATCCGGCATTATCTGCCGCGTCGCTCGGTTCCCGGCCGGGATTTTTGGTGAACTGGACAATCACGGACAACATCGAAGCCAGAGGGGTCGTATTTTCATCCGATCGCAGCATCAGCGACTTTGAGCTAACTGGCTTTGCGGGTGAAATTGGCTTGCGGATTGGCGAGAATGCCATCCTACGAGCAACTTATGTCACGGCTGAAGATGGCGGTTCTGAAGATGGATTCGAGGAGATTTTCTCGATCGATCGCGGCAACGGTGAATTTGGCGTGTTGGATGGCGATCGGGAAGATGCCTATGGGGTGAATTTTGAGGTCTTCATTCCAGAACTCAGTATGGGGATTTTTGGTCGCTACGGACACTACGAAAATCAGGAAATTGGCGAATCGGGAGATACTTATAGCGGCGGAGTGAGTTTCTTGAGTCTGTTTATCCCGAACGATCGCCTGGGGTTGGCATATGGTCGCGATTTGTCGAATGAAACCATTCGCCGTGATGAAGATGAACGAGTTCCTGATGTACTGGAATTTTTCTATGATTTCCCGGTGGTCACGGGGCTGAGACTCGGCTTCACGATTCAGCAACTGGAAGAATTTTCTGAAACCGTGGCTGGAGTCAGAGTCAGAGCCGATTTTGATGCGTCTCCAAGGGGCAATCGATGAGCAGTATGGGTATGAATGCTTGGCGAATTGGATGGAGTTATTTATTAGGCGTAGGGCTGTTCGTCAGTCCGATCGTGAGTACATTGAGTTTACTGACTTCCCCAGTGTTGGCTCAGGCAGTGCCGTCTTCTGTGCGAGAGGCCTATCGGCTATTGGGTGAAGGATTGGTGAATCAGGCGATCGCTCTGTTTGAAGAGACGGTGCAGCAATATCCGCGATCGATAGAAGCTCGGTTAGGATTGGCGATTGCCTATCGGCGGGCTGGGCGGGATGCGGATGCCTTTGCTACCTATGAGCAAGTGTTGGCGATCGATTCCAATAACCGACTGGCCCTGTTAGCGATCGGGGTATTGGGGGGCTATCGAGCCGAATGGCAGACGAGAGGGATTGCCGCCCTTGATACCTTATTGACCCTCGACCCAGGCGACACAGATGCAAGAACCCAACGCGCCTTGCTCTATAGCTATCAAGGACGGTTTGGAGAGGCGATCGAAGACTACGAACTCATTCTGCAAACCAATCCCATCCTAGAGGCGATTGTCGGAGCGGCGCAAGTTTATGCCTATGTTGGCGAATATCAGCGCAGTTTAGATCTATTTAGCCGTTATCAAACGGGTGGCGGTCAGATTGAAGGAGGAGCCGCGATCGCTTATGCGTTGGCATTGCGGGAAACAGGTAATCCGGCTTTGGCAGTGCAGATTCTCCAAGCCGAACAGCGGAGGCAAACCAGCCTGACTCCTCTCGCCATTCAAACCAGAGCATCGCTGGCGGTCGCTTATGCCGCCAACGGGCAGATTACGGAAGCCTCGACCCTGTTAACACCGTTGCGAGGACGGCAAGACTCGCGGATGATTCTGGCACGGGCACTCAATGACATCGGGCGTTATACGGGCGATCCGGTGTTTACCCAAGAGGCGATCGCCTTGTATCAGGAGGTCTTGCGATCGCCTCAACTCACCGTCGGACTGGCACGAGAAATCGCCGATACACTCAGTAGCTATCCCTCGGAACAGCAATATGCCCTGGAAATTTACCGGCAGTTGCTCCAACAACAGCCCAACGATCGGGTTGTGTCGGCTCAGATTGCTATTTTGGAGCGGCAGTTGGGATTGATTTCAGATACCGATTTGAGGGTGCGACTGGACGCCAATCTGGTGCCATTGCCGAGCGATCGGTTTCAACAGCGCATTATTGCTCAGTCGCTTGCCCGTCTCGACTCGCCTGATCCAGCCTTGCAGCCGCTTTATCAAAGCCTGATCGATGCAGGCGTGAACGAACCGTTACTATATTTCCGTATCGCTCAGATCCAAATTGAAACCAATCAGTTTGCCGAAGCCAGAGAAACCCTCGTTCTCTACTCGGCAACGCCAGAAGGAATGCGAGAACCCTATGCCACCATGCTGCTGCTAGCAGAAATCGATCGACGGGAAGGCAACCTCGACGCCAGCGCTCAACGCTATCTCGCCGTAATTAACGCCAATCCCTCTGATATCGGCATTCTCACCGGAGCCTATCAAGGACTGGCAGGCATCCGGCAAACCCAAGGACAATTGAACGAAGCGATCGCCCTCTACGACCAAATCATCGCCCTCAATCCCCAAGATCCGGCTAAACGGCTCGGACGTGCCAGCCTCGCCTACCAAGCTGGCATTATCTCCCAAGCCGAAGCCGAAGCTGTTCTCAATAACTGGCTAGCCACTCGTCCGCCGACCGATACGCCCCCAGAACTATTCAGTTTAGCCGCCGTGCTTCCTCCCAGCCCCGATCGCGAAGTGTTATACACGAATTTGCTCACCATTGAACCCGATAACCCCGCGATTCAATTGCGTCTGGTGCAGGTGATCGCCCTCCGCGATCCAGGCGAAGCCCAAGCCCTGGTCAATCAACTGATTGCCCGTAATCCAAACAACGTCGGTGCTTATTTCGTCCAAGGACAACTGGAACAGGATTTAGGCAATCTAGACGATGCCAGTGACGCTTACGAGACGATTCTCAGCCTCGAACCCAATAATGCCGATGCATTGCTGGCTCTAGGTGGCGTTCGCTTCCAGCAACAACGATATCAATCTGCGTCTCAACTGTACAACGAAGTACTCGATCTCCAACCTCAAAACCCGATCGCCCAATCTGCTCTGGCAAATCTATCGGTTGTTCAGGGTCGGCGGTTAGAGGCGATCGAACAACTCGAACAACTGCAACTCCAGCAGATCGCATCAGGTGCCGAACCGAATGAAGATCTGTCTCGCCAGATTCAACTCATCGAAGAAGGATTCTTGCAGCAGCGAGGATTTCAGGTGCCGTGGGAACGGTATTGAGGGATGAGGGGATGCTAAACTAATGAGCGGTTAAGTGGCCTGATCCAGGCGGGCAAGATGCCCACCCACACGTATAGCAGTAGCCAGCGTGGTTAGGACGTTGCCAAAGGCTGAAAGGCAAGTGGTCAATCAATCCTGACTCAGCACTCAGTCCTCAGCACTTAGCTATAATGTCGAACCATTGCCAATGCAAAAATGAACCACCTGTCAATTTTTTGTTGATTTTGCGATCGGTCGGGGCAGACACGTGGGTCTTTGATTTTGCGATCGGTCGGGGCAGACCTACGTGTCTGCCCTCTAATCCGGGGCAACCACACCGGGATTGGGCAACCACACCGGGATTGCCCCTACGCCACGGCAACCACACCGGGATTGGGC
>JAAUSF010000079.1 GCA_012033255.1 Cyanobacteria bacterium RU_5_0 | reverse complement strand
TTGCGGATCGGTCGGGGCACCTCGGTGTCCTGCCCTGCTATCCAGGGCAACCACACCGGGATTGCCCCAACGCTAGGGCAACCACACCGGGATTGCCCCAACGCTAGGGCAACCACACCGGGATTGCCCCAACGCTAGGGCATCTATCAACTAAATCCCGTTTAACAGCAGTTTTTTACTCTCGATCGCGTCTTCCTCCAAGGCGTCTGATCGGTTTGCGTCTGACGAGGTTGGGCAATCTGGATGTAAAGCCAGGTAAGCGAAGTTGGTTGAACCACTGGTCAACGGGTTTAAGAGCCTCTGGTGGCTCTTCGGGTTTTTCCTCCTCAATTTTGTCGGCTCTCAGATAGGAAACGATCAGCCAGACGGCGGCTCCAGCGATCGCCCCCAACAGAATCATCAACGTTGCAGGTAAGCCCAAGCCCCAGAAAATCAGGATGAATAGCACCCAGGTTCCTAAGCCAACCGGAAATCCTTCATCTGATTTGAGCTTGAATGTAGTCTGAGTTTCTTTAGATTCGGTCATGGATGGCTCCCTGCACGTTTCAACGTTGAATGTCTTATTAAATCCCCAATTTCTCGATTTGTGACTCCAGGTTTTGAGTCGTATCTACAGATTTGACGTAAGGTTGCTCCATTTCAGTGAAAGCGTCTAGAGATTGCTGAGGTAGGAGATCGACGGTGGCATCAGCGATATCACCCGTGCGCTGTTGGAGACGATCGCGTAGTACTTCAATGGGTGCATGACAGTGAATGATTTGCAGTGGAATGTGATGAGATTGAGCCTCGGCAATGATGGCTTCTCGGAGGGTATGGCGATCGTATTTTGCATCCAAAATCACTGGATAACCCTGGCTCGCCAACTTCACGCCCAATTCTAAGAGTCGCCCATACGTTTTTGATGCATTTCCGGTGTATAAAGATCTGCGCCGCCCCGTTGCTGCAACGGAATGCCACCCAAGTGCTTGCGGACAGCATCCGATCGGATATGAATTGCACTGAGACGACGAGCAAGCTGACGAGCCACGGTGGATTTACCGGAGCCTGACAAGCCGCACATCAGAATCAATTGTCCTTGCTGGGGCTGCGTGTAGTCCCATGCCAGACGATAGTAAAGTGCAGCTGTCTTATGGGCTTTTTGTTTTTCAGCATCGGGAACGGTCGGGTCATTCAGCAGGAAGGAGGTTACTTTTGCTCGAACGTAGGTTTGACGGCTGATGTAAATGGGCAATACTTGTAACCCTTCCCAATCGCCAGTTTGCTCAACGTAGGTGTTGAGAAATAGCGTACTTAAGTCTGAACGTTGCCGCGCATCTAAATCCATGATGATATAGGCAATGTCAAACATGACATCGACAAAGCGAAATGGCTCGTTAAATTCGATGCAGTCGAATAGCCAGAGGCGGTTTTTCCAGTAGCAAATATTTCGCAAGTGGAGATCACCGTGGCATTCTCGAATCCAATCTTGGTTGATTCGCTCGACGAACAGATCGTGCCACTCGCTGAAGAAGCGATCGCAATAGGCTTTTGTCTCATCAAACTGCGGTTGAGTTTGCGGACCGCCGATGTATTGTTCTGTTTGCTCAAAGTTCTCATCAAACGCTTGCCGCACCCGATCGACGGTTCCAAAATGACGGATGTAATCGCTGGTTTGCGTCTTAGCATGGAATTCGGCAACGACCCGTGCCAGGTCTTGCAAAAGATCTTCGGTCAGTTCGCCGCGATCGAACAGACTCGTCAGCAGCGCATCTTGCGGAAACTGCCGCATCTTGACTACATACTCAACCACTTTGCCTGAGCTATCCAACTGATAGTGAGGCTCCAAATCTGATCCCGTTTGCGTAATAGGCAACACCTCTAGATACAAATCGGCGGCAGCGCGTTGATTTAAACGAAGTTCTTCGTCACAAAAATACTTCCGTTTCTCCAATGTGGAGTAATCTAAAAACCCAAAGTTGACAGGTTTCTTTACTTTGTAAGCGTACTCTCCAGTCAACAGCACATAGGACACATGGGTTTGAATGAGCTGAATAGTGGCTTCAGGTGGAGGATAGAAATCAGGGTGTTCCAAGTAAGAGCCACCTATTTCTTGAGGTAGCGCAGCGTTTACCGGATGGGGGTAAAACTCCGGTCGCATCATCTGCTGAATCACGAGAGGAAGGGTACTGTCGGTCATGAGTTTCTAAGATGCAGGAGATCAGTCATTGTTATCTGTTAAGCTATTCCACATTTATTTTGCACAAGTAGACGGGCAAGATGCCCATCCCACAAAAATTCTGGAAATTTGTGATGTGCAGATTGAGTGGGGTTCAGCTTAATTTTCCGTGGGTCAGGAGCCAGTCAGCGATCGCCGTCGGTTCATTTTCTGTTGACGGTTGCCCAGCGTTGGGGCAATCCCGGCGTGGTTGCCCCGGATTAGAGGGCAGACACATAGGTCTGCCCCGACCGATCGCAAAATCAACAAAAAATTTACAGGTGGGAATCTTTATCAATCAAAAAGCCAGGAGATCTTCCTGGCTCAATACTATCTGTAGATATCAAATCTACGGATGTCGTTCAAGCAGTTTTTTTGACCTAAGCTTCAGCAGTCGCCTCAGCCGTTTCTTCTGTCACCGGCCCCCCTCGATCGAGAATTATGGCTATGACCCGATCGCCCTCGCCAAGGACTTCTATGCCCGCAGGTAGCGTCAATTCATTAACGTGAATCGATTCACCGACACGTAGATTAGAAATATCTACTTCGATCGTCTCCAGAATATTGTTAGGCGCACAAGACACTTCCAACTCGGTCAAAACAGTGTCCAGCCCCCCTCCCTCCAGTTTGACCCCCACAGCCGTTCCCACAAAATGGAGCGGGACAGTGACTTGAATCGTCTCTTGAGAGCCGATCGAGAAAAAGCTGAGATGATAAAGATACCCTCTCCAGGGATGTTTCTGAACTTCTCGCAGCAGCGTTCTGCCACTCCAAGGGAGATCGGTCACGTTTAGCTGAATCGGAGTGTTGTTCAGCGAGGCTTTTTTAACAAGGGTTTCAGCTTCCTTCGCATTTAACGTCAACGCCACCGATTTAGCTCCATCGTGACCATACAGCACTGCTGGAAGTAATCCTTGACGGCGCAGGGCATTCGGTTTGCTGCCCTCCAGACGCTTCTTGCATTCAATAGTGTATTCCATAAATGAGTTAACTAGATAATTTGGACTAAAAGCCAGAAGACCAGGGGGGTAAGGGTGGGGGATCAGAGATACTATTGCTTCATGCTTCATGCTTCACTTCACTCCAACCTCCTGCCCTTTTGTGTCATGGAGCAATGCTCGTTTGGGACCGTGAATCGGATCTTCAACAATGATCGTTTGGTCACGATTAGCACCGAGGGAGACGATGGCGATCGGCACTTCCATCAATTCTGCCAAAAACTTCAGATAGTCGAGGGCTTGAGTCGGCAGGTCTTCTAAGGAGCGACAGTGAGCAGTGGACTGTTTCCATCCAGGGAGGGTTTTGTAGATCGGATGGCAACGGGCGAATAGACGAGCATTGCTAGGGAAATCGAGGCAGCGATCGCCATCCAGGTCATAGGCGACACAAACGTTAATTTCGTCTAGTTCGTCTAACACGTCTAGCTTGGTGATCGCGAGACAGTCTAACCCATTGATGCGAACGGCATAGCGACCAATAACCGCATCAAACCAGCCGCAGCGGCGCTTACGCCCGGTCGTCGTGCCGAATTCGGCTCCGCGATCGCACAGCAGTTTGCCTAACTCGCCCTCTAGTTCAGCGGGAAAAGGACCTTCGCCAACTCGCGTCGTGTAGGCTTTCGCGACCCCAATGACCCGATCGATAATCGTGGGTCCTACACCGCCTCCCACACAGGCTCCACCTGCAACCGGGTTAGAAGAGGTGACATAGGGGTAAGTGCCATGATCGAGATCGAGCAGGGTTCCTTGCGCTCCTTCAAATAAAATGTTGCGACGCTGCTGCACGGCTTCGTAAATTCGCATTGAGCTATCGACAACATGGGGACGGAGGCGATCGGCATAGCCCAAATACTCATCGATCACGGCTTCTGGATCGAGGGGAGGCAAATTATAGAGTTTTTCTAAAATGACATTTTTATACTCGATCGTCCAACGCAGATGCTCACGAAAACCAGTCGGGTCCATCAAATCAACGACACGAATGCCGATCCGCTCGGATTTATCCGCATAGGTTGGACCAATGCCTCGCTTGGTCGTACCAATTTTATGATCTCCCCTAAATTCTTCTGATGCCTGATCGATCAGGCGATGATAAGGCATGGTGACATGAGCGGTTTCGGAGATCAGCAGGTTTTTGGTCGAAATGTTCAGTGCCTTTAGCTGATCGAGTTCTTCCAGTAGTACCTTCGGATCAACGACTGTGCCTGAACCGATAATGCACTCTGTGTTGGGGTAAAGAATCCCAGAGGGAATGAGATGCAGCTTAAATATCTGATCTTGAACAACAACCGTATGTCCAGCGTTCACCCCTCCCTGGTAGCGAACGACAACATCCGCCGATCGACTCAGCAGATCTGTGATTTTTCCTTTCCCTTCGTCGCCCCACTGGGCACCAATTACAATAACGTTAGCCAAGATCGTTTCGGGTGCTAAACTTTACACAAACTCTAATTATCAGTAAAAGAGGCAGTTAGTGTCAACTGATTTTTGAATAAAGCAATGTTCTATATTAAGAAGCCGTCATCCAGAGGTCGATTAAAAAGCCCGTGAACGCACCACCCAGGGGAACCGTGAGATTGTCAATTCCAAATTTAGAGAAAGCTTCTAACGTCGTGGCGACGAGGGCGATCGCCCTGGCACAACCCAAGTTTGCCAAAGGTTGCCTTGGACACTAGATAATACCAGACTGCTGACGACATAACTGGCTAAAAACATCGTCAGCGATCCTTCCCAACTCTTTTGAATTCCTAGAATTTTATAGTGGTGCTGTCCCCATCGTTGCCCGATCAGAGCCGCTAATCCATCTCCCCATACCATCACTAAAACCCCAATTACGGCGTAATAAGGCTGATTTTGCCAAAACAGAGCCGTGAGAACACCGATACTAACGGCATAAAAAAACGTACCAAAACTTTTGCGTCCAACGCTGTTAATCCCTGGAAGGATGGGAAAACGATAAGAGATTAGCGTAACAATCCCAAATAAGATAGAGGCTCCAATGCCCATCCACGCTGGAAAGCCAAACCACCAGGCAAATAAGATGATATTACCAGTGCTAATGTGAACAAACTTGCGAATTAGCTCTGAGTCGGCTTTGCCCCACAAATGCAGCCCTTCAGCGACTACCACAATGATGCCAAGCCAACTGGCAACGATCGCCAGTTGCCACCCGATCGCTAGATGAGTTGAAATCCAGAGAGTAGAATCTAGCAACAACGAATCCACCGAAAAACCCAACTTCATATTTCACTTTAGAGGATTTGTGGTAGGTCGGGCTGAAGCAATCTAGGAAATTCTCCTAAACCTTCACTGAGGCCCAATAATGAAGTTTAAGAAAATCATCAGGTCATGCTCTTGTTGGGACGGGCGAGACGCCCATCCTCGATACTGGACGGGCAAGATGCCCACCCCACAATGACTGGATTTAATACTATAGCTGTAGTCAGTTAGGTTAGACATGGACATTTTCGTGGGGCGGCGGAGCCGCCCCACGAAAATGTCCTAACCAATATGACTATGGCTATAACTTCATTATCGTGATTATCGTGCCCCTACTTGAGGGGTGATATTGAAGCGTCGCGTCAGGCAGAAGGACTTGGGCGATAGACTGGCAATGTGAAGTGGAAGCAACTGCCGTGGTTCAATTCTGAATCTACCCAAATTTGACCATAGTGAGCCTGTACGACTCGTTTGCAGAGTGCCAAACCGATACCATACCCTTCTTTTGCTTCATCTCGCTTCAGACGAAAACTGTCTTCAAAAATCCGCGTTTGATTGTCGTGAGGGATGCCAGGACCGTTATCGCAAATGCTGACTTGCACTTTTTGAGTGGTGCGATGCAGGATAGAAACCTCGATCGCCCCATGTTCTGGAGTGTACTTAATGGCATTGTCGAGTAGATTGACAATCACCTGCCTGACTCGCTCTGGATCGGCATAAACACTAGGGAGATCAGAGGGAATATCCGTCGTGATTTTCTGAAATTTGGCAGCAAACTGATCGTGCAGCCGATCGATCACCTCCAGGCACAGTTTTTCTAAATCCAGTTGTTCTGGCTGGATACGGAACTCTGCGCTCTTGTCCCGTGCTGCCTGTAAGATGTCTGTGATCATTCGATCGATCGCCTTCGTTTGGTTGCGAGCATGACGAAGCAACTGAGCCGTTAAGTTTGGGTTCAGTCGAAGTTCATTTCCTTCTTTAGGAGGTTGACTGAGTTGTTCTAGGGTTTCCAGGGCGATTGATACGGCTGTTAGAGGGTTTCGCAGATCATGTGCCAGCATCGCAATTAAGTGATCCTTAAACTGAAGCTGAGCCTGTAGCTCTTCTTTTTCACGTTGAAAGCGGAAAATTTCGTCTGCAAGGCGAATTACCTCGGCAGAATGAGCGATCGACTTGATTTCGACTGGCGTTCCCTTTTCAGTTAAGGGCACTGTTTGTGGCGTTGTCTGACGATCTTCAATCGATCGCTGCCAGCGAGACCACCAGTTCTCTAACTGAGCTATTAGATTACTGCCTGCTAAGATCTGTCGTGGTTCTGGATGAATTTTGATCAGTGATGGAGTGGCAACAAGCTTAAAATGCTCTGCCAGGTGGGGCTGTTCACTCACATCGACCACTTGAAGCTCATACGTATCGTCGCTTGCCAGTTCTTTTAGACAGGCACGAATTTGGCGAATCCGCTCATTTGAGCTAGGACGCTTATCTACGAATAGCAAAAGCTGAAGGGGAGCTTCGGATCGGGCGATCGGTTGTGGCGTTGCCTCCATGTAAACCTACCCATCAAGTGGACAAAATACCTGTTTTCTTAATCATTTTGACAGATTTACTCACGGATTGTCCGGTTCTAAGGATTCCTGGTTAAGCAATTGTCCAAGGATTTTTAAAGTTCACGACTATCCCAGAATAAACTGAGAAGAGAGGAGGAAGCTTGGGCTGGTCGTGTTTGAGCGCACGATTGTCTCAGGGAACATCCATGAGCAAGTGAGATGCTTGGGTTTTTTAAATCTCTAGTAAGAGCGTCTACTCAGATAAATAAAATAAGCTGTGTAAAGTTATTGGGACGAATCTAAAGTAGTCGGGAGCGGAGATGATGAAGATTCTGGTGCTGGCGTGGGAGTTTCCACCTCGGATTGTGGGAGGAATTGCCCGTCATGTTGCAGAACTGTATCCCGAATTTGTGACGTTGGGGCATGAAATTCATTTATTGACGGTGGAGTTTGGGCAGGCTCCTCATTTTGAAATTGTGGATGGGATTCGAGTCCATCGAATCCATGTAGGAGAGAGCCACAACTTCTTTCACTGGGTTGTCAACATGAATGAAAGCATGGGACGACATGGCGGCAAATTGCTCTTGGAAGATGGTCCTTTTGATATCATTCATGCTCACGACTGGCTTGTGGCGGATGCAGCGATCGCGCTTAAACACATCTTCAAAATTCCGCTTGTGGCAACTATTCATGCTACTGAATATGGGCGCTACAACGGCATCCATACAGATACACACCGCTATATCAATAGTAAAGAAGCAAGCCTGGCACATGAAGCATGGCGTGTGATTGTTTGTACCAACTATATGCGGCTAGAGATTGAACGGGCACTCCGTTGTACCTGGGACAAAATTGATGTCGTCTACAACGGCATTTGTGTGGAACGCAAAGAACCGCCATCTAATTTCAACTTCTGGCAATTTCGTCGTCGTTTTGCCACTGATGAAGAAAAAATTGTTTATTATGTCGGTCGGATGACTCATGAAAAAGGAGTCAGTTTTCTATTGAATGCTGCTCCAGAAGTGATTTGGGAAATGGGTGGAGATGTCAAATTTGTGATTATTGGGGGTGGCAATATTGACCCTTTGAAGCGACAAGCATGGGACTTGGGAATTTGGGATAAATGTTATTTCACTGGGTTTATGTCTGATAGTGACTTAAATCAATTTCGTCGAGTCGCAGATTGCGCGGTTTTCCCTAGTCTTTATGAGCCGTTTGGTATTGTGGCACTCGAAAGTTTTGCGGCTTGTGTCCCTGTGATCGTATCTGACACAGGTGGCCTTCCGGAAGTCGTTCAGCATGGTAAAACGGGCATTGTCACGCGAACGGCTAATCCAGATTCGATCGCTTGGGGTATCCTCGAAATGTTGAGAAATCCAGGGTATGCCAAATGGTTAGTTAAAAATGCTTACCGCGATTTAGATAAACGCTTCGATTGGTTCAAATTAGCACAGCAAACTGAAGCCGTATATGGGCGAGTATTGCATGAACGATCGCAGGTCGATTGGTAGAGTAATTAGAGGATGGTTGAAAAGTTCTTTTAGGACAGTACAATTTATGCAAGAAGCTATTCGCCAACGGATTGAAGAAAGCGATCAGTAATGAAGTCTTTTATAACTGCCAAAATTCCTCAGATAAGATTGCTTCACTCTCCTGACTGAATTCCCATTGATTGGGAAAATGAACTTTGGCATATTCTTGCCTGATTTGGGAAAGAGCGTATTGCCAACAGTCATCAAATATCTCGGAAAAATAGAGTTTCAAGCTTGGAGATTGTTTCAATTGAATCTGAAGTTGACGGCGTTGCTCTTTGAGCGTCAATTCCCAACCTCGATTGTCATAAGCAGAATCAATATAGATGCGTTTCAATAGATGAGTCAGCAGAATTTCCAATCGATGAATTAATTCACGCTTTTCACGATTGCCCAATGCTTCAACTTCCTCAATTAGGTTTTCCCAATCTAAATGTTCAATATCTCGCGCCTTCAGTTTGGCTGAAATATCTTCTAACCACAAGTAGAAATCATACTCATATAGCAGTTTTGATTGAGCGGTCTGCATACTCGTCTCCTGTGCTTAGTGGAGTTCGCTGAGCGATCGTTATCAATCTAGCGTATTCTTAAATTCTAGTTTTGGTTCTGCATTAGAATATACTCTGCTTAATTAGAGATCCGAAGGAAGATTATGTTACCAACGGATTTATTGATGCATCGACAAAATGGGGAAGAAATTGTGGCGAAGCGATTGCCGATCGACAAGCGAAATTTGGCGATCGCTACTGACCTGATCACGCTTTTTCAACAATGCCAAGGAAAGACACAAGGTGAACTGGAACAATACCTGCGAGAACTGGAAGGAGACAGTATAGACTACCGGATTAAACGCGGATTAGCCCATCTTCTGAGAAGTGAGGCATTCAGCAAATTTGAAGTAGTGAGTCCGCTTGACCCGCAATTGTTACGCCAACGAGTATTTGATCTTTCTGCTCAAGCGGCTCCTCTACCGCAAACAGCTTTGATTACGCTGACAACATTGGCAAATCAGCTTAGTCAAGAATTAGAACAAAACGTGTTATCTGATCAAATTCGCATAGGACTTTATGCTGATCTGAATGAGAATAAAATTTTGACTCAGTTTGAAGCTCCAACGCCAGAATTACTGCTGCATCGGTATAACTTATCTCAAGTTCAGGGAATTTTTTATAAAGCAAGTCAGATTCGGATCAATGCTCATCGAAATGATCCAGGTGAATATAAATTGCTGTTTCGCTATCTAAAATTATTTGGTTTGATGGCCTATATTGAAGGCGATGCCGATCATGGATTTACGATTTCGATCGACGGTCCCACTAGCCTTTTCAAACCCAGTACCCGTTACGGACTTGATATTGCTAAATTGATTCCGGCGCTATTACATGTCACTCGATGGAATCTCACTGCCGATTTGCAACTCCGCGATAGCTATACCAAAACTGAACAAACTCGGCGCTTTACGCTCGATTCCCAGTGCAATTTAGTCACTCATTATCCCCCCGGAAAAACCTACGACAGTATGTTGGAAGCGTCGTTTGTCGATCGCTGGGAATCCCTCAAAACCGAATGGAAACTAGAGCGAGAAGTTGATTTAATTCCGATTCCGGGTAGCGTGATGATTCCTGACTTTCGCCTTGTGCATCCGGATGGGCGATCGTTTCTGCTAGAAATTGTAGGATACTGGCGACCAGAATATTTGCGTAAAAAATTCTCTCAAGTCCGTCAATCGGGTCGCGATGACTTGATTTTAGCAATTTCCGAACGCCTGAACTTGGAGAAAGCAGGTGTGAAAATTGGCGAGACTCCGGCTCGAATGATTTGGTTTAAGGACAAACTATCGCCTAAATCTGTGTTAGCTGTGCTGAACGAAGTTTTCCTCACTGGGTGACAATAAATCCTCTGCACAGGCGAGGTGACGATCGAGTCGTTTCTGGTAATCTGCCTATGAACTCGATTTAATAAAAATTATGCAGTACCTTGCACTTGCCACTGATTATGATGGAACGCTGGCTAAAGATGGACATGTTGATGCTCAAACGATCGATGCACTGAAACGCTGGCGTGATTCTGGACGAAAGGTAATTTTGATTACAGGTCGGCAATTAGATGATTTTTTGAACATTTTCTCTGAAATGGAATTGTTTGATCGAGTCGTTGCTGAAAACGGAGCCGCGATTTATCGTCCTGCCGATCGATCTGTGCTGCTACTGGGTGAGCCTCCGTCAGAAGAATTCAAACAACGATTGCGCGATCGTATTTTCAATGCTGAACAAAATCAATCTGTTTCGGGAGAATTCAAACATTTAGCAACTGATCGCATTCTTGAGTTTGGGCGAGTGATTGCGGCAACATGGACACCGCATGACCTCACCGTGAAAGAAGTGATGCAAGAAATGGGGTTAAATCATCTGCAAGTGATTATGAATAAAGGAGCCGTAATGGTACTGCCGATCGGGGTGGACAAAGCTTCCGGGTTGAAAGTTGCTTTAGAAGAATTAAATTTGCCCCTTGAAACGGTCGTCGGAGTAGGCGATGCCGAGAACGATATGGCGTTTTTGGGTCTGTGCGGTTATTCCGTTGCAGTTGCCAATGCGCTCTCTTCGGTCAAGGAAGCAGTGGATTGGGTGACAGAAGGCAGTCGGGGGGCAGGTGTAACGGAGTTGATCGATCGGTTGCTTTAATCCTCTGGTACCCGCATGGGTACTCTTGGGTTTCTGATACGAAATGTTCACCTTTCAGTTTGGATATCTCTATAGAGAGACAAACAGCAAACACTACCGTTCACGCTCTCTGCAATTCAGTTATCCAAACTCAAGGAGATCAAATCAATGCCATCTTTTGAATCATATCAATACACTCAGCCCACTACCGGTTGGTATGATCCTCACGCCCAAGAATGCCCTCCTGAAGAGCATCCCCCAGTTGACGATTGCGAACCTTGCCCCCCAGTTGACGACTGTGAAGAGCCTCCGGTTGAGTGCCCTCCGGCGATCGACATTCTGCCGATTTACCAATATTCTGCGGTGGGTGAAGATGGTGAAACCCGATATCACTATTCTCCGAAACCAAATGTTGGAAACGGGTGGACAGAGAACGGTAAGCAGTTCTTTGCTTATGGAAAGAATCAACCGGGCATTGTTCCTGTGTATCAATACTATGCAATTTATCCAAGTAACTGTGTCAAATATCACTATTCCACCAATCCTTATGTGAAGAATGGTTGGAAACTGGATGGAATTGCTTTTTACGCTTATAAAGAACAACAGTCTTGCACAGTTGCCGTGTATCAATACTGCATTCCCGATTCTGATGGTGGTATCAAATATTTCTATTCCACTGATCCACACATTGTTAAAAAAGGGTGGGAAAAAGAAGGGGCTGTATTCTATGTTGTCGAGCGACCCCTTTAATGGCTTTTAATTAGCATCAATTTTATATGTGGATGTAGCGGATGCTTGGTTAGAAAAAGAGATCAAGCCTATCCGCTACATTCGTTTAAATAAAAAAGCGATCGTCTTTTGGAGCGATCGCCTTCCACCACTGAACAGTGAATTCAAATTAGATTACTTGTTGCTGTCTTTTTCGGAGAGCGCATCGATCGCTCTGACGGCGTTCATGATTCGCTCCACTAACTCGCTGTTAGAACCCTGATGTTGAAAGAGTTGTCGGGTTTCATCAACAAGACCGTTAGGGGAAGACGGATTGGGTTCCTCGTGATCGAGATCCTTGGCGAATAGGTGTAGTTGCTGTAGCATGGCGTTTGCGGCTAATTGAGTTGAGTACAAACGAGATAAAACAAATGTACTATGTTTCCCGTTAAAGTCAACCGTTTTCTGATGAATTTTGCTGTAGCAACATAACACCATGAACAAGGTTTCTCAAATTTTGGTAGGGCAGGGGTTTTGTCCGTCCGTAATCCGTTCGCAAAGGTTGGATTTACGGTTTATTAAAATGTTGCATAAAGCACAATTATTTGACGGGCTAAATTATTTCCATCTGTAAATTTTCAGTTGATGGATGGCGTGGTGTAGGGGTAATCCCTGCGGGGTTGCCCTGGCTTAGAGTGGTAGTTGCGATCGCCTTAGGAAGGATGGTATGGTGCAAATCATAGGTATTTTGAAATCCTCAGAGATAAAAAATGCCAATAAAGAGTACTTCAATGCCTGCCGATCGTTTATAATTACTGTTCCCCTTTGGCATCAATGGCGTATTAGCCACCCCAGATGAAAAGTTGTGCATCGGAATACGAGCGAGTACAGGTTTTCCATCTGATGATGATTCGGTTTAGCTTTTTCAATCTACTCAGTGCAACCCGAACCATGAATAGTCAAGACCTAGCGCAATATATGGAAGCCACTGGTAGCATCTTTAAACCTTGGCTCTTGACTCAACTTCGTCTGAGAAAATTACAAGAGCGGCGAGATGCGCTTTCCTCTGAAGCGTATATTCGCGAACTTGAAGATATCTATCAAGATTTAATGAATCTGGGAGAGTGGTGGGTTGGCATTGAGGATGAAGTCTTCGGGAATGTGGAGCGATAAATAACCGCTAGAAGACAAGCCAACATCCCAGCGTAAAAACAGTTTTCTGTCCCAATTTTGTTGAAGGAGATCCCTCCTGGGGGGATGGCCTTCAGCTTTCTCTCCTTTTTGTTGATTTGAACTATGCCTAAATTGAGAAGAACGAGTGCATCTGCATCTGCATCTATATCTGCGTCTGCAATCAACCTTAGTGATCCACAATATTATTGCAACCAAGAGTTAAGCTGGCTGGAGTTTAATCGACGTGTCTTGCATGAGGCGATCGATCCCCGGACATTGCTATTGGAGCGGCTTAAATTCATGGCAATTTTTAGCTCCAACTTAGATGAGTTTTTTATGGTGCGGGTTGCTGCATTAAAAGAACAAGTAGAGGTAGGTATCTGCCAACCATCACCGGATGGAATGACCCCGCAAGAGCAACTAGAAGCGATCGGTCAACGGCTTCGTCCTATGGTGGCACAACAGCACCGGCATTTTGAGCAAATGTTGCGTCCTCAGTTGGCTGCAAATGAGATTTTTATTTTGAATTATGCGGATCTAAATCAAACACAGCGACTGTATTTTCAAGACTATTTTGAACAGCAAATTTTTCCGGTTTTGACGCCGCTAGCTGTCGATCCAGGGCATCCCTTCCCATATATTTCCAACCTCAGTCTCAACCTTGCCGTGGTTGTAAAAGATACCGAGACAGGTGAAGAACACTTTGCTAGAGTCAAAGTCCCCGATGTGCTGCCCCGGTTCGTTCCATTACCCGCATTTCTCAGCGATCCGCAAATGGTTTGGGCAGGGATACCGTTAGAACAAATCATTGCTCACAACCTGGAATTTCTCTTTCCGGGAATGCATATTCTTGACTATTATTTGTTCCGCATAACACGCAATGCTGATTTGGAGGTAGAAGAGGAAGAAGCGGAGGATTTGTTATTGGCGATCGAACAAGAACTCCGCAAACGTCGGATCGGTGGAGTCGCTGTGCGGATGGAAATTCAAGCTTCTGCCCCTGACTTTGTACATCAAACATTAATGCGAGAACTCGACCTGACGGAAAACAATATTTACGAAGTGGAAGGATTAATCGGGTTGAAGGATTTAATGTTCCTGACTACTCTACCGCTCTCTAAGCTCAAAGATCCGGCTTGGGTGCCAGTGATCCATCCTCGACTCAGTTCCGTCAACGATCTGGCAACGAAAAAGCTCTTCTCAGGACTGAATGAAGAGACTATTTTCTCTATATTACGTCGGCAAGATCTATTGCTCCATCATCCTTACCATTCTTTTGCAACATCTGTGCAATTGTTCATTGAACAAGCGGCATCTGATCCAAATGTGTTGGCAATTAAGATGACGCTCTACCGCACGGCGGGTGAGTCTCCAGTTATCGATGCTCTAATTGCGGCGGCTGAGAACGGCAAGCAAGTTGCTGTATTGGTAGAATTAAAAGCCCGTTTTGATGAAGAAAATAACATTAACTGGGCCCGAAAATTGGAAAACGCTGGAGTGCATGTCGTGTATGGTTTGGTTGGTTTGAAGACCCATACCAAAGTGGTGCTAGTCATCCGGCGTGAATCCACTGACGCCGCCTCTCCAAAAGAGACTCGCATTCGTCGTTATGTTCATATTGGGACAGGCAACTACAACCATAGAACGGCTCATCTCTATACTGATATCAGTTTGCTCAGTTGTCGGGATGATCTAGGCTCAGATTTGATTGATTTGTTCAACTATCTAACGGGCTATTCCAGACAAAAATCCTATCGAAAGCTATTAGTGGCTCCAGTGAATTTGCGCGATCGCTTCCTTGCCCTCATCCATCGCGAAGCTGACCATAGCCGACGCGGTTCTCATGGACGCATCGTTGCCAAAATGAATTCTCTCGTTGATCCTCAAATGATCGAGGCGCTGTATAAAGCCTCCCAAACGGGAGTGAACGTTGATCTGATTGTGCGGGGAATCTGCTGCTTGCGTCCAGGTATTCCTGGAGTCAGCCAAAACATTCGCGTGATCAGCATTGTCGGTCGCTATCTAGAACACTCTCGCATTTTCTACTTCCACAACAACGGATGCGAAGAAGTTTACATTGGCAGTGCTGACTGGATGCCGCGAAACCTCGACCGACGAGTCGAAGTAATCACTCCCATTGATGATCCTGACCTTTCCAAAGATCTACAAGAAGCCCTGGGCATCATGCTATCTGACAATCGCCATGCCTGGGAGCTTTTGCCTGATGGTCGCTATATGCAGCGTAAACCCGCTGTCAACCGCTTTGAGCAAAACTCTCAGAAGACGTTTATGGAAATGGCGACCCATAACCCAGGTTTTGACCTAAGCGGACTGGCGGGAGACGAGCAAACGATCGCTCCTCAGCAACCCCTTTATCGGGCAACCTTACGAGACTCCTCTCTAAAGCATCCTAGTTTGCGATGAGTTTAGGATGAAACAATTCACCTGTAAATTCTCTGTTGATGGATGGCGGTGTTAGGGGCAATCCCTGTGAGGTTGCCCTGGTTGAGAGGGCAGACACGTGGGTCTGCCCCGACCGATTGTAAAATTAACAGAAAATTTACAGGTGGAAACAATTTGAACCCCCAACGGTAGGGTAGGTCTTACGCCTACCCTGAAAATTTTGGGCACCCACCAAAAACATCTCTAAATTCAGCAACGCGATTCCCCATTCCCCGTTCCCCCCGTAAACTCATTGCTTGAATTTGCTCAATACACTGAGAACGACTTAACAACTCTGTAGAGTAGCTCTTTTGTTTTCTCCCACCGTCTCTCAGTAGTGGAAACATTAAACGTAAATAGTTCTCCTCGTCGCGCAACCACGCTAGCCACATTGTGCCGCAATTGGTTGGGGAACTTTACTGCATATTCCAACAAATAATAGGTTTCGCCATTGACGTCACGTGCTTCTGCATTAATGAGTTCGGCTTCACGCCCAGACTCTGGAGGAGCGATCGCATTCTTTGACAACCGATATCCTACTTCAGTCGGAGTGCCCAACTCCCGCAACGACTTGTTATCAGGGATGGGGCTGACTATAACGCTCCCATTTTCGGTTTCCTCAATCAAATCATGCAGCACAACGTCAGGACCATTTGCGACCTTCACCTGAACCCAACTATTAGGATACAAAAATTCGTAACCATCATAGCTATCAACATAGCTTTTCAGGCTTGACGCCGCCGAAGCGCAACTCTGCACTCCCAGACTCAACAAAATTAGCAGAATTACTGCAATTCGCTTCAGCATTTTAAATGTCCTGTCCTAAAAAACCCTCTCAGTAGAATCTTACTGGTTTAGGGGACATTGAAAAGTATGAACTCCGGGGCAAGCCCCGGCTGATGTTCCGCCCCAAGGGGCGGGGAATCAATCTAAAGCGAATTGAAAAGATGAAGGATAGGGGATTATTCTTTCCAGTCTGGACAAGGATCTTCGCTGTGCCAGCCATAAGGATGGAAGCCGCAAACAAGGAGGGTACGGTTGGCGCGATTGTAGCCATAAGCGATGCCGTGGTAATTTTGGCAGCCAATGCAGGCTTTGGGGCGAGAGGTGCTGAGAGCAGTGAAACCGAGTTGCGATCGCAAAATTTGCTGTTTGCTCTGCGTTCGGTGCCACTGAGCATGATCGGCTTTTCGGAACAGATAGTTGGCTCTTCTAAAGGGATTGTGGCTAGCATCCATAAGTTTTTGGCAGGGATAGTCTGAGGAGGACAAGAAATACTATGTTTATTCCTAGGCTACCTATGTAATGGGGCTGAAGCACACAAAAATGAAGCACTCGCCGAACTGCAAACCTGGATACAACTCGTAAAAAGCCAAACTATAGGGCTTTTCGCTTTTTTAAATTTTTTCTGGTTATTTAACTTTTCTTCAATTATCTCTACTATTGATGAGATTGTCCGAGCAATTAGAGCCTATCCGAAAACCTCGATCGCACTTGATGTCTCACAGATAGGGTGGCCAATGCCACACTTGTATATCCCTGCGGGGTTGTCCTGGCTCAGAGGGTAGACATGTGGGTCTGCCTCGACCGATCGCAAAATTAACGAAAAACTTAACTCAGGTGGAAATAATTGATTCAGCCCACATCCTTAAAGTTAGCTTAAGATGCTATTGGCTCCCTGTTCTGTGGGGTAAGTCATTTCCAATGAAACCTTGTTCATCCAAATGAGCGTCGATCATCTAGATAGAGATGGTAATTAAAAAAGTAGTGCTATCAGGTATGCTGCTGACTCTAGCACTGGGTCTGATTGGAATGGCATTGGCGGATGGATCGATAGAGTCGTCTCAGGATTTTACTCCAGAAGTGTCCCCAGAGGATTCGCTGGAGCAACCATTCGATCGTCCACCCGTCAATTCTGCCTCTTCAACAGAGACTCAGCCGCCCACCATTCGCGATCCGCTCCTTTCCTCGGTGATTTTGCCGCTGCCACCGCTCCTCTTGCCTGATTTGCTGCTACCGCCCTACGACTTTCCTACGTTCAACAGTCAACGTCTTGATCAAGAACTCCAGCTTTACTCGCGCTATCTCAGCATCTATGGAGCGCCAGATGTACTGATTGTTGGGAGTTCACGATCGCTGCAAGGGGTTGATCCATCGGCATTGCGAGAGGCATTGGCGGCAAATGGATATGGCGATCTAAAAGTTTATAATTTTGGCATTAATGGCGCGACGGCTCAAGTGATTGAGGTATTACTAACCGAAATTTTGATTGAAGAGCAGATGCCTCGGTTGATTGTATGGGCGGATGGAACTCGTGCGTTTAATGATGGTCGGGAGGATGTCACGCATAGTGGAATTATTGCCTCAGAGGGCTATAGTCGGGTACAGCGAGGCAGTTATCCGATTCCTTCTCGTGTTTATTACCAAGACGCGAATGCGAGAGAAACAGCCACCCATAAGTCTCGCCCGGATTCTGCTTCATCTCAGCAACCGATCGCTCCAGACTTGGATATGTTTGGATTCCAGTCGGTGACGGCTCAGTTTGATCCGACAGCCTATTACCGGCAATATCCTAGAGTCCCTGGCAATTACGATTTAGACTATGTGCCGTTTGGCTTAGGTGGTATGCAGACTGAGGCGACGATCGCGATCGCAGAATTTGCCCAAACGCAAAATATTCTGCTTACGATTGTGAATTTGCCCCTAACAGACGATTATTTAGATGCAATTCGGCTCGACTATGAGCGACAATTTCGCCGACATATGCTGCAATTAGCTCAACAGCAAACGTTTATCTATGTAGATCTATTGCAAAATCCTGAGCTACGGCAGGATCACCATTTTGCTGATCCGAGCCACATTAACCATAACGGAGCAAGGGCAGTGGCGATCGCCCTGGCAGCAGACTCAACAATTCCCTGGAATGAACTGCGATCGGTTGACTTAAATGCGCCCTGATTGGGTGAATTTCGCTAAATCGTGTTGGAGTGGGGTGAGGGGATGAGGGTAATGAGGGATACGGAAACTATTGTGAAAGCTTATGGTTTGGTTTATCGATTTGAGGGGGATCGGTTCCTAAATTCAGTTGATGTAGGTTGATGGGCGATCGACACCCCTTTATAATCAGGAATTGAGTCAAGTTAAATTAAGGAAGGTATGGCACTCATCACGACAGGTAAGCCGTTTATTAAGAATTTAGAAACCGCAGGATCAGTTGGCGTATATGTTCCTCTGGAAGGAGGGCATGAAGGGCGGTATCAGCGCCGGGTAAGAGCCGCAGGCTATACAATGCTCAATATTACGGCACGAGGATTGGGCGACTTATCAGCCTATTTGATGGGGGTTCATGGGGTTCGTCCGCCGCACTTAGGCAAAAAAGATTCAGGTCGTGAAGCGGCTGTTGGCTATGTATACTATGTGGCTCCAGTGGCGAAATATCAGCTAGAGCATCTGCCGTCTAAGTCGAAGGGATTGGTCATTTGGATGATGGAGGGGCTTATCCTTTCGGAGCAAGAATTGCAGTATTTGATTGCCCTACCCACGATCGAGCCTCAAATTAAGGTGGTTGTTGAGATGGGAGGCGGTCGCTATTTTGACTGGAAACCTTTGCAGGATTTTTTGGTGGCGGCTTGATGCCAGTGGTTGGCGTGTCACACAATGTATACCCTGAGCAATGGCATACCTTGAGATTTGAGTCGTCAGGGCGTGGTTGTTCTGGTTTGGGAGTGAGTGGAAGGAATTCGATCGCACAAATGATTCGTCAGGTGGGAAATTCATCCGATCGCAGAACCGTCTGAGTAATTCCTGCGGGAATAAATCTAGTGGTTAGCATGGGTGGTGATAGTTTCAGGAGCATCAACCCATGAGCCGTCGCAATTATCGTCCTTCTCGTCAAGGGATGCCTCGTCGAATTCAAGATGGTGGCACGAGGGTGATGAGTGAAAATCCGCCTAATGGGGCTGAGACAATTGAACTGAGTCTAGATTTACAGCAATTATCAAATAAGTAATACCAATTTTCTCTGAACCTGCCTAGAAAGAGGGGCGTGGGGAACTCCCTCCCCTCAAGGGGGCGAAGCCCCCTTGACCCCCATTTGTTCTGTGCAACCTTAAAAAGAATTGGTATAAACCACAAATCGTAGGGTGGGCATCGCTCACAACGCTTGATCAATGGAGCGTTTTATGATCGGATGGGCAACGTCCATCCTTGCTGGAAATCGCTGTAAGTAGTACTGATTGGAGAGATTTGAGAGATTTGAGAGATTTGAGAGAGGACGATCGCCATACTTAAATTTCTCTCAACCTTGAGTCACAAATTTTCATTAAGAAGCTGGGGAAATGGCATAAATTGGTCAGGGATCGGGAGATCTAGGATGCTATCTATACATATAAGTGATTTGTGGCTGTAGTAGACTTATAGCCATGACCTGAATCCTGGTCATTTTTTGGATAGCCCTTTAGTATGTAAGGGTGATTGATTTGTACTATCCCTTACGATCCCTAAGGGAGGGTAACTGGTTTAAGCTAATTTGCGGAGCTAGTTTTCAATCCCTCCCTGCCGTTCGGAGTCTTACGTTAGCTTACGCCCTGGCTGGTGCTGATTGTATTGATGTTGCCGCCGATCCAGCCGTGGTGACTGCCGCTCGTGACGCTTTAGAGGCAGTTGGCAGGCTAACTGAAGTCGCGCAACGTCGTGGGTATAGAATTCAAGCCATTCCCTGGTTGATGGTGAGCCTAAATGATGGAGAAGATCCGCATTTTCGTAAGGCGGCATTTGATCCGGCTCTCTGTCCACAAGATTGTTCTCGTCCCTGTGAAAGGATTTGTCCGGCACAGGCGATCGTGTTTAACCGCCCAACGGATAGCTTTTCCGGCGTAATAGATCGTCATTGCTATGGGTGCGGTCGTTGCCTGCCCGTTTGCCCGATTCAGCAGATTGTGACGCGATCGTATGTTTCGACTCCAGGTGCCGTTGCGCCGCTGGTGTTGTCGGGAGTTGATGCCGTTGAGATTCATACGCAAGTCGGACGATTTGATGACTTTAAGCGATTGTGGGAAGCGATCGTGCCCTTCCTACCTGATCTCAAACTGATCGCGATTAGCTGTCCAGATGGAGAGGCGCTAATTGACTACCTCTGGGCACTCCATAATCTGATTTCGCCTTTGCCTTGTGCCCTGGTTTGGCAAACCGATGGTAGACCCATGAGTGGGGATATTGGCGATGGGACGACTCGTGCGGCTGTGAAATTGGGTCAAAAAGTCCTAGCCGCCAATTTACCAGGATATGTGCAGTTAGCAGGAGGAACTAACAGTCATACCGTTCTTAAACTAAGAACATTAGGATTATTGAACGATCGACTGAACGACTCAATGAATGTTCAAATGAACGATCGAGAACATCCCTCTCGCTATATTGCTGGCATTGCTTACGGTAGCTATGCTCGTGTCCTGCTAGCGCCTGTCTTAGAGAAATTGGAGCAGATCGAAGCCAATTCATCCCTCCTCCTTCATCCATCATCCCTTTACTTAGAGGATGCTCCTGATCTGCTCTGGCAGGCTGTGCGTCTTGCCGATTTGTTGGTGTCTCAATTGAAGGTTTCTATGAAATTGAAACAAACCATCCCAAAATGAACGTCAGCCCTAGACGTTTGTAATCCAGCTTTGTCCGTTCCTTGTTGATCTGACTGCACTTAGTAATTTGCACCATCCATGACATTTAGTGGTAATAGTTTTCCCGATCCATCCATTAGATTGCCGATCGAAGCGGAAGCATCCGGATCTAAAGCATCTGCATCTCAGTCATCTCTGCCTCCTTTTCAAGTGACGGATGATTTGCCTCAACTGCTAGAGATTTTGCCGGAGGAGATTCGCACTCAATTGGAGCGTCATCCAAAGCGCGATCGCCTTGTTGAAGTCGTGATGGATTTAGGGCGATATCCGGAAGCCCGCTTTCCAAACGAGTCTGAATACTTATCGGAGCAGGCTATCTCTCGCTCAGAACTGGATTATTGCATTGAGCGGGTGGGAATGTTTAGTGGCGATAACCGCGCCGGTATTGAGCGTACCTTACACCGGATTAGTGCCATTCGCAATCGGGCGGGTGACGTGATTGGCTTAACATGCCGAGTCGGGCGGGCGGTGTTTGGCACGATCGACATGATCCGCGATTTGGTAGAAACCGGCAGGTCGATTTTGATGTTGGGTCGTCCGGGTGTGGGTAAAACAACTGCGCTGCGGGAAATTGCCAGAGTGCTAGCCAACGAACTGGATAAGCGAGTCGTCATCATCGACACCTCCAATGAGATTGCTGGAGATGGAGATATTCCACATCCGGCGATCGGTCGCGCTCGTCGGATGCAGGTAGCACGTCCAGAACTTCAGCATCAAGTCATGATCGAAGCGGTCGAAAATCATATGCCGGAAGTGATTGTGATTGATGAAATTGGGACTGAACTAGAGGCATTGGCAGCCCGAACGATCGCTGAGCGAGGCGTTCAACTGGTGGGCACAGCGCACGGAAATCGGATTGAAAATTTGATTAAAAACCCAACTCTATCTGATTTAGTTGGCGGGATTCAAACGGTGACACTGAGTGATGAGGAGGCTCGTCGTCGTGGCAGTCAAAAAAGTGTTTTAGAACGAAAAGCCCCACCAACATTTGATATTGCGGTTGAGATGTTGGAGCGACAAAAGTGGGTAGTGCATGAAGATGTGGCTGAAACGGTGGATGGGTTGTTGCGAGGACGACAGCCAAATCCGCAGGTGCGAAGGATCGATGAGGCAGGGAAGGTGGCGATCACGCATGAAGTGCCGACTATCCTACAGCAACCCTTATCAGGGCAGGTATCCTTTGGGGCAACGTCAACATCAAGCTTTTCAGCCAAAGCCGCCTCGCGGGGAGGATGGCGATCGTCTGGACAAATGCCCGCTCTGCCATCTTATCGACGGAATGAACTGAGTGATGTATCGAGCGAATCGTTGGCTCCTATGGTTCAACCATTGACTGAACGGCAGCAATTTGACCAACTGTTAAACGAATCGCTGCCGACTTCGTTGATTCAAGCCGAATCGATCGGGGAAATGCCGTTTACCGGTCCAAACGGAGAAGATTTGCCGTTGCACATCTATCCTTATGCGATTAGTCGGCATCAGTTGGAGCAAGTGATTCAAACGATGAAATTGCCGATCGTCCTTACGAAGGATATTGACAGTGCTGATGCGGTGCTAGCTTTGCGATCGCACTTGAAAAACCACTCCAAACTGCGGCTTCTGGCGAAAAATCGTCAACTTCCGATTCATGCCGTGAAATCAAATAGCTTGCCGCAATTGATTCGAGCCTTGCAACGGTTGCTGCATATAGATGATTCAGGTGGAGAGGATGTCATGGATCTCAGCCTGTTCTATCGCGATGCCGATGAGGATGAGATTGAGGCACTGGAAGAGGCACGATTGGCAGTGGAACAAATTGTTATCCCGAAAGGGCAACCTGTGGAGTTGTTACCGCGATCGGCAAAAGTCCGCAAGATGCAGCACGAGTTGGTCGAACACTATCGCTTGAAGTCTACCAGCTTCGGAGAAGAGCCAAACCGCCGCTTGCGAATCTATCCAGCTTGATTCTGAATATTGAGGATCATGGCAAATCAGGATGGCTAAGGAGTACAATCATCCATTAGCCTCCACGACTTCACCTAACAATTCAATTTATAGCCATAGTCATATTGGTTAGGACATTTTTGTGGGGCGGCTCCGCCCCACAAAAATGTCCATGTCCTAACCTAACTGACTACAGCTATAACTGATGTTATGGGTATTTTGCTCATGACATTGAATTGTCATAGGAACGACATCCGATTGTTACAGCCTTTGTAAACTAGTACTCATTCATCCGTAAAAACGTGTTGTAAACTGCCATTCTATAGTGGTTTCTTTCAAAAGAAATCGCTGTGATGATGCGTTCTGGCTAAAGTTCTCAATTGGAGATCACCATGAGACAAACGCTTTCTTTAGTTGCATTGGTTGGTATACTCGCACTCACTTCTGCTACAGCAAGTGTAGCCTGCCCCTATCGTGATGCTCTGAATCGCACAAATACCGTTGACTCGATAACACCAAACAACCCCGTTGATGCGATCGTGGATCAGCCAAACACAAACAAATTCGGCGTGGTTGGGGTGATCGCTGCCGTTGCAACGGGTCTGCTGGCAAGCGGTCTGTTTCTCAAGCAACGCTTTGCTCGTGATGCTAACCCTGCCCTATTGGAGGCTCCTGAAGCGGAACTTCCACTCGCCAAGGCATTTGAGATGGATGGGGCTTCAACGTTTGCGATCGTGGTTCCCCCCGAAGCTCTCAAGCCGTTGCAGCTAGAAGACTCAGAATCCTCTGAATCTGAATTGACTCGCGTTTAAACGTCAAACCAATTTTGTAGGGTGGGCATTGCCCACCTTACCTAAGTTGCACTAGTCACGATCGCAGTTTTTGGGTAAGTTCTTATTGTCCTGACTGCGCTTAAAGGACTTTTTCGAGGAACTGACACGCTCGTTCGCTCTTGGGACTGGAAAAGAAAATGTGGGGTGCAGCGTCTTCTTCAATATGTCCACCCGCTAGAAATAGGACTCGATCGGCAACTTCACGAGCAAAGCCCATTTCATGAGTCACGATCGCCATTGTGATTCCGGTATTCGCAAGTCCTTTGATTACCTCCAGTACTTCCTTCACCATTTCAGGGTCAAGTGCTGAGGTGGGTTCATCGAACAGCATAATTTCGGGTTCCATGGCAAGGGCACGAGCGATCGCCACCCGTTGTTTTTGCCCTCCCGACAAACGAGATGGATAAGTGTCTGCTTTTTCCTCCAACCCCACTTGAGATAGCAGTTTCAATCCCAATTCTTCTGCTTCGGACTTGGACATCTTTCTAACTTTAATGGGAGCATAGATGACATTTTCAATGGCAGTTTTGTGCGGAAACAGATTGAAATGCTGAAACACCATGCCCATATTCTGGCGAACCTTTTTGATGTCAAGCTTGGAATTTGTGATATCTACATCGTTAATGTAGACCCTCCCTTTCGTAGGAAATTCCAGCAAATTCAGGCAACGCAAAAAAGTGGATTTACCTCCTCCTGAAGGCCCGACGATCGCCACGACCTGACCCTGCTTGATCTCAGTAGAAATGTCTTTCAAGACATGCAATTTTCCAAACGATTTACAGAGAAATTCTGTCCTAATCACTTTTCCGCATCCTCCTTTCAAAGCGTTCTGCCAACCAGGTAAAACTTACAATCATAATGTAGTAAATCAAGCCAACAAATATAAGTGGCTCGAAGTAAATAAACTTTTCTGCGGCTACGATTTGACCTCGTCGCAAAAGATCTGTAGCTCCAACAACGGATACCAAAGACGAATCCTTTAAGAGAGCGATGCTCTCATTCACGAGGGCAGGCAAGATGTTTTTAAAGGCTTGAGGCAAAATGATATCCATCATCATCAAAGCGTAGGGAACGCCCATCGTCATCGCGGCTTCTCGTTGCCCTTTGTCAACCGCCAGAATTCCACCTCGAATAGTTTCAGAGCTATAGGCAGCTGAGTTAAGCGAGAAGGTGATTACACCAGCTTGGAAGGGTGGGATAGGATACCCTATCAATTGTGGAGTTGCAAAGTAGATAAGTATTAATTGTACAAGTAGAGGAGTTCCTCGAAAGATGGAGGTATAAACGTTAGCAAACCCCTTGAGAGGCTTAATGTTTGAAATTTTCAAAATAGATAAAATCGTGCCCCATGTGAAACCAAAGAGTGCTGAAACTAACGTGAATGCTAGCGTTGTCCAAATTCCTCCTAGAATGAAGGGAATGTTGGGCACGATTTTGCCAAAATCTAGATTCAATCCTCCTGCTTGTCCTAAAAGATGGGAGATATTGGGTTCAATTACAATGAAATTTAGCTCCATGCTCTACGCCTTTCCTCAATTCTTAAATGTCGATCGAAAATAATCCTATTCAATAAAAGCCAAATAAGCAGGCTGAAAACTTTACTCATGCGATCGAGCAGTAACACTAGTAGTCTACGGCATAAATTTATCCACCCTTTTTTAGGCTGCCAGTGCCTTTCCTTTGTACGTCCATTTAAATGGTTTCGCCATTGTCCGGTTAAAATAATCGACGAACTCCAAGATACGCTTT
>JAAUSF010000002.1 GCA_012033255.1 Cyanobacteria bacterium RU_5_0 | reverse complement strand
GGGAGATGGGGAGATGGGGAGATGGGGAGATGGGGAGATGGGGAGATGGGCTATCCAGCTTGTTTTCGTTTGGCTTCCCACTCTTCACGGCTAATCTCGCTAGGGCGAGTGGGTTGCCCGAAGGGTTTGGTGGCTTTGGTGGTGGAGGGCGATCGGGTAGGGAGATTTCCTTCGTTTCGGTGATGGAAGGCGGCGGCTCGTCCATCCCCCGATCGCTGCATATAGCGAATGAAATCGGCTTTTGTCTTCGGATCGCTCTGCTCATCTAAGTAGCGGGCGACTCCCCACGCTTCAGCCGCGTTTTTGAAGGCATCGGCGGTAGCGCGTTCGATCGGGGTTCCTCTTGCCATATTTTTGCCACTGCTACTGAGCAACAGGATTTCTGCATTCCCAACGCCTTGCTTGGCGATGCCTGCGATCGTGATTGTGCAAGTGATGGTGCAGTAGTCTCCTAAATAGACCGGAGTGGAGTAAGAAACTTGCCAATCGGGGCAGACTTCATCGAAACGTTCGCGAATCAGTTGCCACGGAATGTAAAACCATTTACCGCTACCGGGTAAATCTCTTTCTTTGTGAGCATCTGGCGGAAACCAGGCTTTGAGTTGAGGAATAATCTCATGGCTGTTCATTGCGAAGTTAGGGATACGATCGAAAAGATATATCCCTAGAATAGTACAAATAAACTATAACCGTCGCGCCTTCCCCCTCACAAAAGAACCGATCGACTGAAGATCATGATGCAGACTCTGCACCCATTTCACCGACATCCTTATTCAAAGCATCAACTGCCTGTTTTTCGTTGTCGAGTCGCCGCTTACGCGCATAGAGTTGAATGGTAACTGCCATCGCGACAATCATGGCAAAAATGCCCCAAGCCGTGGCAGAAGTCGGGAGGCTGTTTTTGAAGACAGCTAGCAACACGATTAGCACCAGCAAAACAGTGGGGACTTCATTAAGCCAACGAAACTGCTGACTCGTGAACTTAAACTCACCTGCCGCTAATTTCTTCATCCAACGAAGGCACAGGTGATCATAAATCAGCAGCAACGCTACAAAGCTCAGCTTGATATGCATCCACGTTTGTTTCAAATAGTCAGGAGCGGTGATTAGCATGGCGATCGCCATTGTTACGGTCAAGATCATGCCCGGAGTCGTAATCAACCTGTAGAGCCGTTTTTCCATGATCTGGTACTGTTGCTGAAGAATTGTGCGGGCAGGTTCAGGCTGTTCATTTGCTTCGGCGTGATACACAAATAGCCGCACGAGGTAAAACAGCCCTGCAAACCAAACCACAACACCCACGATGTGAAATGCTTTGAACCAGAGATAAGTCATGGATTGCGTCCTCTATAGTCCAGCACTCATTTTACCGATTTTAGATTTGAGATTTGCAATTTTGAATGAATCGACTCAATTCAAAATCTAGAATTCAAAAATAGGTCAACTCTCTCATGGTCGGATGTTTAGCTTTGTCGCTAAACGATCGACACCAACCCCCAAACTCCTACTCGTTGGTTTTCTAAACGGCGTGTTTAAACAATGTATCCAGGTATACCCGTGCCGCCCGACGGTAGCTACGGGACGCATCAGGAGTGTTACTACTGCCGTTTTGCAGCAAGAACAGGGACAGCGCCGCACAGAAGACGCGATCGTGATCCCACTCTGGATGAGTATCCAGGTAGCTCTGAAGGGACTCATGAAGCTCTTCTGGAATTTCCGCCAAAATGCTAACGGTTGTGTGCATAGAACCTCTATTAGGGTGAATGATTGAGATTATGGCTGGGATCTTAATGAACTAGACGAGAAACCTCCTACTGCTTTGCTGAGGCAATCTTGCTTTGGAAAACCAGAGATTGAATCGCAATCGAAAGCAGCGCCAACCCAACCAGAGCTAAGCTCGATCGCCCCTACAACCTGCGTTTGGAGTGATTCGAGTTGGCTTAGATTAGTGCGCTTGAGTAAGTAGGTCGCATCATTTTGGCTAGAGGAGAGCAGGATTGTCAATGCAGAAAATTTGTGCCATGCAGGGTATGCCTTCAGTAGAGTAACGAAAGAATCGGATTTTGAAGCTAATTTTTGTTACGAGCCTTAATGGAAACTCAGCGAGATACAAGAAATTCAGCGATAGTGCCGTATTCCCCAGAAAATTCCTTCGTCCTAGTAATCTCGTGGCGATCGTCACAAGTTCTGTGGAAAACCAGGGTCAAATCTGTGGAAAACCTATATAGCCCTGTGGAAAACCTGTGGATTCAGTGGGGAAAATTGGGCTAAAGGATAAGAATTGTAAAGATATAGCCTGATGAAGTGCCTTTGAATCGAGAAAATGGCAGCATTTCAAGCGAACTCATTGGAGTGGAACGCTGTGGAACATTGGCAAGCGGTTGTAGCCGCCTCAACGTTTATTGGGGTCATCGTTTTGGTGATGACCGAATGGATACACCTGACTATTGCCGCTCTATTGGGTGCATTGCTGCTAGTCTTTGCGAACGTCATGACGCTCGGCGAGGCAGTTGGGTACATCGGGAACAGCTATGCGACGCTGGCACTGTTCTTTGGAGTGATGGTGTTGGTGCGATCGTTTGAGCCAACCAAGATTTTTGATTATTTGGCAACGCAAATTGTGATGTTAGCCAAAGGCAGCGGCAAGCGATTGCTGTTAGGAATCGTCGCAATTACGACTCCCATTTGTGCCATGCTACCCAATGCAACGACTGTCATGCTTCTTGCGCCTCTGATCCCACCGATGGCGGCAGAAGTCGGAGTGGATTTTGTGCCCCTGCTCATTTTGATGGTGTTTGTCGCTAATAGTGCGGGATTGCTAACGCTAGTTGGCGATCCGGCAACCTTCATTGTCGGCGATGCGATCAACATCAGCTTTACAGATTATCTGATGCGCTTGAGTTTAGGCGGAGCCGTGGCGATCGTCACGATTCTCCTGATGCTGCCGTTTCTGTTTCCTCAAATCTGGCGTACCCAATTGGCAGATCTGGATCATTTGCCCCATCCCCAAATCAATCATCCTCGTATTTTGGCGATCGGTGCGGTGATTGTGGCATTTGTGCTAATTTTCTTTGTCGTGGGTGAAACGCTCCCTGTCCCGATTTCTCCAGCCGCCGTTGCCTTAATGGGAGCCGCCCTGGCACTCCTGTTGGCGCATCACAGCAAAATTGACACCCTCAATAACATCCTGCGAGACGTAGACTGGAGTACGCTAATCTTCTTTATGTGCGTCTTTGTGTTAATTGGCGGACTCGAAAAAACCGGAGTGATTGGCGGTTTATCCAATGTGTTGGCGATTATTCTGGGTCAAAATATTGCGATCGGCTCGATCGCACTCCTATTCTTAATAGGCATCATTTCTAGCGTCGTCCCCAATATTCCACTCGTAGTAGCAATGGTGCCACTACTGAAACAATATCTCGTCAACGTCGGGTTAGTTGGCTCAACAGTTCTACAACCTGACTTTCAAGGACAATTCCCGCCAGAAGTATTGCCCCTGTTCTACGCCATGATGTTTGGAGCGACATTAGGCGGTAATGGGACACTCGTGGGTGCGTCCGCCAACATCGTCGCTGCCGGAATTTCTGAACAACACGGAAAACGCATTCCGTTCAAAACCTTCCTGCATTACGGCATTCCGGTCATGATCATGCAACTAATTGCATCCTCCCTGTTTGTCATTGTTCGCTTCTTGCTGTAATGCGAGAGTGCAGGGAGCAGGGGAATAGGGTTTTTGCGGGATGGGCATCTTGCCCGTCCACAATGCAGACTACAGTGGTTTTCAGTTGGATTAAGTCACACTCCAACGTAAGAGCGATCGACAGTTCGCCCCTACGTCTATGCCTCACCCATTTGAAAATTGCTGTAAATGTGGAACAGCTTACCAAGAAAGAGGAAGCAGATTCCCGCCGTCGTTGTAAAACTGTAACCGTCCGTAGCCAATAAATTGCCCGTAGGCGGTCTCTCCTCCGGGCGGATAGGCGGTCACTCCAAACAGGTAGACACCACTCTGACGGGGATTTCGCTGCGGTTCTAGCCCGATCGTTACGATGCTTCCCGGTGGAATCGGTGGATCGAAAGTGACAGTGACCGTTTGATTGTCGCGATCGTATGTAGTATTGCCGATCGTCAAGGTGTCCCCTCGATCGCCTGGAGTCCCTGTAAATGCACGAGTGTCTTCTGCATCAAAGCGAATTTCACGGGACGCTGTAGAGGTATCCTTCGCCTCAAAAACAACTTGTGCTAAAGGCTCTCCAGCATTCTCCGGAATACTGAGCGTGAAGTAATAGGTCGGGTTCCAGGTTATAACGGTATCGATCGTTGTCTTTGCATCTTCCAACAGAGGCGGTTGGACAAAATAGGTGCGACCATCTTGTAATTCAACGGCCTGGAGGGATTGACTGGGAACGACGCTTACAATCCCACCCAAACCCAATGAAGCGACTACAGCAAAACTCGACCAGAGAAGGGGACGCATATCCGTATTAGCTCCAATCATGACACTCCGATCGTAGCAAGCCTTAACCGAGTCAAGGGGTTGAGAGTGCAAGGAAGGAACGTGGAATCGGGAATGGGGAATCGGGAATCGGTCATAGAAGCATCCAGTTCCTTGCCAGACAGAAAGATTTTACCCATCCCCATCCCCCATTTTCACCTTCAGAAACTAATTTGCAGCGTTACTGATGCCTGTATTTCTTGCTCTCCACCTACTACTGGAGTCGGGGTAGATGTATCGGCAGTCGTAGCTAATACCTCTCTACCATACGGAATCGGAGGGGCGTAGTAGGCTCCGTTGACTTGAATCCCTACCACCTGATCGCGGCTTAAACCAAGGGCACTGAGAGCAGCATCAGCTTGGGCTTGAGCATCTTGAGTGGCTTCACGAATGGCTTGCTGTTGGGCAGAGGCGATCGCACTATCATCCGCGATAAAGGAAACGCCATCAATCCGAGTTGCACCTGCTTGCACCGCTTCATCCATGATCGTTCCTGCCTGTTCAGTGGGCACCCGAAAACTAACTGAGTTGGTCGCAATATAGCCAATCAACTGTTGCGTACCACTGCTGTAATCGTAGGATGGACTCAGGTAAATCCCTGTCGTTTGCAAATTGCTAACCCCCCGCGATCGCAACAACTCCACGACAGACGCCGATCGTTGAGCCGCCTCTTGCTGCACTTCTTCTGCGGTTTCACCCTGCACTTCTACGCCAAGCTGTACCTGAGCCAGCGTAGTCGGAACGGATTCTTTGCCAATCCCAGTTACAGTGACCATCCTGACTTGCTCCTCCTGCGCCATCACCGGATTCGCAACAGCTAAACTCAATAGGCTCAGTGCTAATGGTAGAGTAAACCGAAGCTTTCGCATGGAAAACGGCGATCGAGCCAGTAAATTAAACGTATTCACAGTTCTTCTCCTCACAAGGTAGTAGATGTTTCACCAATGACATTAAACCAATGTCTTGATGTTCTTACTCTGCCACTGCCATCTGCTAAAAGTAAGATCAGTTACAGAATTAGCAACACTCTCCTACTTTCGGGTCTTGAAGATGGCTTGTAGTGTCTGCTTTAGCAGGCAAACACTGACTGAAGTCAGCACTGCGAGCCGCCTATTTTTTTCAAGAGTCCTAACAATGGGCTTTGCCCCCAGCCAGGGGTGGAACCCCTGCACCCCGTCCTGACTCAAGTGGCTGTCGCTATATTAAGCCTTTTATCCTCGATCGACTCCTGATTACCCCTGATAATTTTAGTTTGTTTCAACATAAATAAAAGAACACTATCTTAATAGGCTCGATCGACTCAACTCAAAAACTCGCGTTACATCCAGGTTATATCGACTTTATATTAGTTTTTCTGAGTCTAAATAATTTTTATATTTGCTATCATTATCCAGCTATACTGGTTGATTTTGGTGAAAATAACTATAATTAGACTAATTCAACCCGTTGAGCTAACGTGCGTGAGCCTCGATCGATCGAGGCTGCATGGCCACTTTGCAGATTCGGGCTAGCAAGTCTGCGTCAATCACATCTGGCATTCTTCCAGGTCATAGAGTTCTTCAAAATTATGGATGATTCACTCTTCCTTTGTCCGCAAGATTATAGCCTTCTGACCGATCTTTACCAGTTAACAATGGCTGCCTGCTACGTCGGGGAAGGGATCGATCGACGCAATGCCAGCTTTGAACTGTTCACTCGTCGCCTCCCGCAAGGCTTCAGCTATCTTGTGACAATGGGGCTGGCTCAAGCCCTGGACTACCTGGAGCAATTTCGCTTTACATCAGACCAAATTACCGCGCTCCAGGCTACCGGAATTTTTGCTCATGCTCCGGCTCAATTTTGGGATGTGTTAGCAGAGGCACACTTTAGTGGCGATGTGTGGGCAATCCCCGAAGGAACGATCGTGTTTGCTCACGAGCCATTGCTCCGAATAGAAGCCCCTCTGTGGCAAGCGCAAATCGTCGAAACTTATCTGTTGAATGTGCTGAACTATCAGACCTTGATCGCCACTAGAGCCGCTCGATCGCGAGATGTAGCGGGTGAAGAGGCGATCTTGCTAGAGTTTGGCACCCGTCGCGCGTTTAGCCCGCAAGCCTCGCTGTGGGCCGCACGAGCCGCCTTAGCGGGTGGGATGGATGCCACCTCTAATGTGTTAGCTGCCTTGAAGCTAGGGCAAAACCCAAGTGGAACGATGGCACATTCGTTAGTCATGGCACTCTCAGCCCTGGAAGGGAGTGAAGACGAAGCCTTCAAAGCCTTTCACCGCTACTTTCCGGGAGCCGCCCTACTCATTGACACTTACGATTCGATCGCCGCCGCCCAACGATTAGCTGAGCAAGTTCAGAAAGGAGAAATGACGGTGAAAGCCGTTCGTCTAGATTCTGGCGATCTCGTCACGCTGTCGCAGCAGGTTCGATCGCTCCTCCCTGATGTCTTCATTTTCGCTAGTGGCGACCTAGACGAACAGGAAATCCTCCGCCTCCAGACCGCAGGCGCACCCATCGACGGCTACGGACTTGGAACCAAACTTGTCACAGGTTCGCCCGTAAATGGCGTTTACAAACTGGTAGACATTGATGGAATTCCGGTGATGAAAGCCTCTAGCGGCAAAGCAACCTATCCCGGTCGCAAACAGATTTTTCGTCGCTATGACGAACACGGGCAATGGCAGCACGATCGCCTCGGACTAATCACCGAAGCGCCCCAGACCGAACAGCCTCTCCTGCAACTCGTCATGAAACAAGGCGAACGCCTTCAGCCGATCGAAGACTTAAAAACGATCGCCCAACGCACCCGCACCTCCGTTACTAGTCTCCCTGCTTCCCTGCGTCGCCTCGATCAACCCGTGGCGATCGAACCTGAAATCTCCCCAGATCTGCAAGATCTGACCGCACGAACACAACGCGCCGTCCATAAATCCTAAAGTAGTTTTAGGTTTTAAGTTTTAAGTTAATGTTTCCAACTCAAAACTCAAAACTCAAAGCTCAAAACTCCCACCACCCTTGCTCATGAAAACGATCGCCCTTTTTGGTACTAGCGCCGATCCGCCGACTGCCGGACATCAGACAATCCTGGTTTGGTTATCTCACCACTATGATCAGGTGGCTGTTTGGGCATCGGATAATCCATTTAAGTCGCACCAAACGCCATTAGAGCATCGAGCAGCAATGCTGCAACTGTTGATTGATGATATTTATCCACCGAGAAGGAACATTCATCTTTACCCTGAACTCAGTAACCCCAGAGCCTTGATTACAGTGGAACAAGCAAGAAAACGCTGGCGATCGGCAGCCCTGACGCTGGTCGTGGGAGCAGATTTGGTGGCGCAATTGCCCCGATGGTATCGAATTGACGATTTGTTGCGACAGGTGAAATTATTGGTTGTCCCTCGGTCAGGATACGGCATAACAGAGGCAGACTTACAACCACTCCGTCAGATGGGAGCCAGGGTGGCGATCGCCGATCTCACGGTTCCTGGGGTTTCTTCTACAGCGTATCGTGAAGAAGGAGATCCAGAAATTGTTACTCCGCCTGTCGAGGCGTATATTCACCGGGAGCATTTGTACGAATGCCAGGACGCACCCCAAAGAAACCTGCTGACTCGTCTGCGTCATGGGTCTTAGCCGACTTCAAGGTGGGCGTAGATAATGTGATTTTCTCCGTTGATACGGCACAAAATCGCTCGCTCGTGCTGCTGGTCATGCGCCATGAAGAACCGTTCATTGGGCAGTGGAGCTTACCCGGAACACTAGTTCGGCAAGGAGAATCGCTCGAAGATGCAGCATATCGGGTGCTATCAGAAAAAATTCGCGTCGAGAATTTATACCTGGAACAGCTTTACACATTCGGTGGTCCCGATCGCGATCCCCGTGAAGCCGCTACTAGTTTTGGAGTTCGTTATTTATCAGTTAGCTATTTTGCCCTCGTTCGGTTCGCTGAAGCGGAACTGATCGCCAATGGAGTGAGCGGAATTGCCTGGTATCCTCTCAATCAATTGCCCAAATTAGCCTTCGATCACAATCAAATTTTGGAATATGGCTATCGTCGTTTGCGAAACAAATTAGAGTATAGCCCCGTTGCCTTTGAAGTTTTGCCAGAGTTATTTACCCTCAGCGATCTGTATCAGCTTTACACCACGGTTTTAGGCGAAAACTTCTCAGATTATTCCAACTTTCGATCGCGTCTCCTCAAACTGGGATTCCTCCAAGACACCGGAGTCAAAATCTCACGCGGAGCCGGTCGTCCTGCCAGTTTATATCGCTTTGATGCTGAGGCATTTGCCCCATTCAAAAATAAGCCGTTAGTGTTCATTTAGTTCTCAAACCTTTATGAAAATCGCGATCGCCCAACTCAATCCCACGATCGGAGACTTAACTGGCAACGCCCAGCAAATCCTCGAAGCGGCTCAACAAGCGGCAAGCCAGGGGGTACGATTACTTCTGACACCAGAATTGTCTCTCTGTGGCTATCCGCCTCGTGATCTATTAATGCAACCTGCATTTGTGGAATCGATGGCGAGGATATTGCAGCAATTGGCAGAAGAGTTGCCACCCGAACTCGCCGTCTTAGTTGGAACCGTAACGCCCAATCCGTTAGCCTTTCAGGAGGGAGGTAAGCCCCTATTTAACAGCACGGCTCTGTTACTGGGCGGGAATATACAGCAGATTTTTCATAAACGATTGTTGCCGACTTACGATGTCTTCGATGAAGACCGCTATTTTGAACCGGGATTCCGGAGCAGTGTGTTGGAGTTGGAGGGCACTCGCGTTGGTGTGACCATCTGTGAGGATTTGTGGAACGACGAAAACTTTTGGGGCAAGCGAAATTATGCGATCGACCCAATTGCTGAACTTGCCGAAGTTGGAATTGATTTTGTTGTGAATCTCTCTGCATCTCCTTACAGCGTTGGTAAACAAAAACTCCGAGAAGCCATGCTGCAACACGCCATTCAAACCTACCAACGCCCTATCCTCTATGCTAATCAGGTTGGGGGCAACGATGATTTGATTTTCGATGGCAATAGTGTCGGATTCGATCGGCAGGGCAAGATGGTCTGTCGGGCTAAAGCATTTGAACGTGATCTGGTGATTGCAGAATTTGCTCCAGATAAACAAGATTTTGTAGTGGAGCAACAGGCGATCGCCCCTCAACCTGAAAACGATGATGCTGAAATCTGGATGGCTCTGGTGTTAGGCGTTCAGGATTATGTGCGGAAGTGTGGCTTCTCTAAAGTGGTATTAGGGCTGAGTGGCGGAATTGATTCATCATTAGTTGCTGCGATCGCTTCAGCCGCCGTTGGAGCCGAAAATGTTTTAGGTATCCTGATGCCCTCTCCCTACAGTTCCGATCACTCGGTAAACGATGCGCTGGAATTGGTGAAAAATCTCGGCATTCACCATCAGATTTTGCCGATCGGTGATCTAATGAAGACCTATGACCAAACCTTTGCAGACCTATTTGCAGGAACTGGATTCGGTCTGGCCGAAGAGAACATTCAATCCCGTATTCGGGGAAATTTGTTGATGGCAATTTCCAACAAATTCGGACATCTGCTCCTCTCCACAGGCAACAAGTCCGAGATGGCAGTCGGCTACTGCACCCTTTACGGCGACATGAATGGCGGACTAGCGGCGATCGCTGACGTTCCCAAAACCCGCGTCTACTCCATTTGCCAATGGCTCAACGAAAAACAGAAAGCAGAAGGCAGAGGAATGAATAAACTCTCTTCATCCTTCATCCTTCATCTTTCATCCTCCCAGATCATTCCCGCCAACGTTCTCACCAAAGCTCCCAGTGCCGAACTGAAACCTGGACAGGTTGATCAAGATTCGCTGCCAGCCTATGAGATTTTGGATGATATTTTGTGTCAACTGATCACGTACCACAAATCGCCTGCTGAAATTGTCGCATCTGGACATGATTCAGCAACCGTCGATCGTGCTGTTAAACTTGTCACTCGTGCTGAATTCAAGCGCAAACAATCTCCTCCAGGACTAAAGATTACCGATCGCGCCTTTGGAACAGGCTGGAGAATGCCGATCGCCAGTAAATGGATACCGACCAGTACGACTTAAAACTCTCGCGTGAGAACCCTGGTTATGGCTGATCTAGCCTGAAACGGCTGAAGGCTTTCGATTTTCAAGCAATGGAGAGTAGGAGATTCGAACTCCTGACCTCTGCGGTGCGATCGCAGCGCGATACCAACTTCGCTAACTCCCCGTAACGCCAATAAGCTATAACTTCTGGCATGGTCTAGGCTTGGCTAAAGACCGAACATATCGGGTACTACACCTGAAGTATGCTTATTGTAGCAATTATGTAAGTCGGCTACTCAGAGAGCTAGAGTCCAGCTATTGAATCTTATCCGTTGCACTCGGCACTTACAGGTTCTGTCCGAGCGAAGATCTCTCGCACTCGATCGAGTTCTAATTCTGAGAGATAATCAACTGCCCAGTTTGCCTGACGTTGCATCATATGAAACGGGTAAGTATTGGCGACGCCGACGACCTGCATTCCGGCTCGTTTGGCGGCTTGAATTCCGGCTGGCGTGTCCTCAATCACCAGACATTCTTTCGGCTGAAGCGTTAAGCTAGGGTACTGCTGATTCAGACGCTCTACTGCCAGCAGATATCCATCGGGGGCAGGCTTACTTGCTTTGATTTCATCACCTGCAACAATCACAGTGAAATACAAAGATAACTGTGCCCGTTGCAAGACCAGTTCAATTTCAGAGCGCACGGCTCCACTCACAATGCTCATCGGCAACTGGGCAGCCCGGATCTGGAAGATTAAATCAGTCAATCCAGGATAGATCGGCAGTTTTTCTATCGATTCTAATTCTCGGTGGTAAGCACGAGACTTACGAGCGATCAGCCCCATCAAATACTCATCTGTCACGATTCGACCCCGACGAGTCAGTAACTCGTTCAGGCAGGCTCGATCGCTCCGCCCCAGACAAATTTCTCGATATTCTCCAGGTTTGATTCGGAGATTTTCTTCAATCAGGATTTTTTCAATCAGCTTCTCGTGTAACGGCTCATCATTGATGATGACGCCATTAAAGTCAAACAGAACCGCCTTTAAGGTCATAATAAACGGACATAATGAATGGCTCGGCTAGCCTATAGTGCTAGCAATGCCAGGATTATATCGTTTCCCTTACCCTCTATTGGTCAGGTTGTCGTTCCACGCTCGCTTCCATCGTGCTGGTGAGATAATGTCCTGCCATGATGCTGCTAGATAGGCGATATTGATTGGTGCTAAGTTGATGAAGCGTCTCAAACCCCGTGCGACGTTGACGATCGCCCAATACCCAATACCGTTGCACGATCGACTCTGGAGCAATCCATCCCTCCCCTTCAACTCGTCCCAATAAACTATGCTGTAGCACAAATGTGTATTGCCGATCCCCAGCATTCAGGCGTCCACGATATTGACAGGAAATTTCCTCTCGTCCCGTTCCTGGAAAGATTAACTTTGTGACCATTGTAAACCAGTCATCTCGGCTCCAAGCGACGAGAATTTTGCCTTTAACGGTGACAGGCATGGTGTCTCGATCGAGCCAACTCCCTTGTAGTGTCCAACGCCCAGATTCTAATAGAAAGGTGTGAGCCACAACACTAATCCTCATCATCCTACCCTGTGTGACACAAAGGCTGAGTCTAAATAGCCGTTCATATTAGTCAATCTGAGGTTAGGCTACCAGGTGAAATTCCCCTAGAAGTACGGCTTGTCTTGCTCCTGTCACCTCCGGAAGATTACCAGGAATCTTGAGACTTCGCCAATAGGCTAACACCGCAAACGCGATCGCTTCTTTGAAGTCTACATTCAAACCGACTTGATCTGTTGTACTGACTAGAGCTGGTTTCAGATTAACCTGCAAGCGCTGTTTCAGGTAAGCGTTACGGCTTCCCCCCCCACACAGAAGCACCTGATCCGGCATCTGAGGTAAGAAAGTGTGGTAACTGTGAGCGATCGACGCTGCCGTTAATTCCGTGAGGGTTGCCAGAAAATCAGCCTCAGAGAGGTTATGCTGAGCGGCATCTTGAAGACAGCGATCGAGATACGATTGACCAAACAATTCTCGTCCTGTCGATTTAGGGGGTAGTTGCTGAAAAAACTCCATTTGCAGCCATTGTTGTACCAGAGATTGACAAGGCGTTCCCTGAGCCGCCCATGCTCCATCTTTGTCATAGAGTCGAGTTCCACCAGATAAACGCTGCACCGCCAGATCTAAAAGCACATTGCCGGGTCCGGTGTCCCATCCAATGATTTTAGAGGGAGGGAATAGGGGGGGGGAGGGAAGGAAGGGAGGAAGGGAGGAGATTTGAGGATGTTCTGGCGGTAAGTGACTAATAGTAGACGATTGGCTCCTCATCTCCCCATCTCCCCTATCCTCCATCTCCCCCATCTCCCCATTTTTCAAAGCGGGCAAGTAAGTGAGATTACTGATGCCGCCAATATTTTGGATGCAACGGCTATACGTTGAATGACTTAAAAGGCAGACATCAATGGCAGCAACCAGGGGGGCACCTTGTCCACCTGCGGCAATGTCGGCAGCGCGGAAGTTACTAACAGTAGGGATGTTAGTCAAATGAGCAATGAGAGAGCCACGTCCGAGTTGAAGGCTATAGCCTAAGGATGAAGGGTGCAGGATGCAGGATGAAGAATGGGTTGCTGTTTTATCCTTCATGCCTCCATCTTCATCTTTCTGGATAGGGCGATGATAGAGGGTTTGACCGTGAGAGCCGATTAGGTCGGCGGGAGGGTGTCCGGTTTGGATGGTGAGAGCGGCTTGGACGAAGGTGTGAGCGATCGCGTCATCTAGAGCGGCAAATTCTGCCATTGAGAGCGGGGCACCTGCACAAACGGAAAGAATGCGCGATCGCAGTGCTTCTGGATACGGATAGGTTATGCCTGCGAGGAGTTCAACGGTTAAATCGAAGGTTGTACCGGACACCTCAACTAAAGCGGCATCAATGCCATCCACTGATGTCCCACTGATTAAGCCAATCACTCGCGTCATTTTTGTAGATCCTCACTATCGATCGCGTAATCAGTATTTCTCTCAATCTTTGTACGGTTTTACTAGAATTTCATGCAACCTTTCAAGCAAATCGTAGAAGATACGAATCAAGGTATCTAAACTGCCCATATTGCCGATGCAATATGGCAGTTTAGCGGGCTGTCAATCGATCTGAGTTGTCTAAGTTCTGATACCATGCATGTCTTCAATGATTTTCGATTTTAGCTTTTGGGGCTTGCCTCGCTGCTGATCGCGATAAATCTGACAATCGCCGCTAAGCTAGACGTTCACTCTATTCTGAATTACAGCATTCTACTCTGGGGCGGCGTGGGGTATTTAATTTGGACGAAGTGGCGATCAGTTGGGGAGCAGAATGGTGGCTAAAGTCTGCGGTGTTTTGCTATTGGTTCATTCAACAAACAACTGTTGAAACGTCTGATGTTGAGGCAGGATAAATTTCCAAATTTCTTTCAAATTTCAAGCCTGCGATTCCCTCTTTTCAACTCTTTCTATGAATTCACTCCCTAATAAACTCATTCCCAGTGCTTCGCTGTTTCGCTTGCTCGGTTATGGTTTTTTGCTGATCAGTTTGATCGACCTAATCGCGACATTGACCCCATTTCGCTTTACAAACCCACTTTGGGAATTTCAAACGATCGGCTCACTCGTCGAGCAAACGCCAGTTCCGCTGTTGGGGCTGATTTTGGTGTTCTACGGAGGATGGGAAGAGCGATCGGCTTGGGAACCATTTGCGCTGAAAATTTTGTCCTGGTTAGCCTTAATTGCAGGAGTCATTCTCTTATTGCTGATCCCACTCGGAATCAGTAGTACGCTCCGAATTAATGCGCTCAATGAACGTGCGATCGCGGCGCAAGTGACGCAACAACAAGACCAGATTCAGCAGTTTCGCGATCGGCTTAATCAAGTCTCTGAGGACGATTTGAACAGTCTCCTTGCCCAAGCGAATGCTCAATCTCAAGTAGCTGAAATTAGCCCTGAAACCTTCAAAGACAAACTTCTGGAACAAACCAATAGTGCGATCGGGACGCTCCAATCTGAAGCCAACGTTGCTCAAGAACAGCAGCAACAGGAGCTACTGAAGAATTCAGCCAAGTGGAACTTAGGCGCATTGATTACCGGAACGCTGTTTATCTTGATTTGGCGGCATACCCGTTGGGCGAGACGATCTGCCGCATGGAGACGAGCAATGGAAAATGGCTTGATTTCTTCAGAATCTTAGCTGGCACTACACAGGCAATTGGTCGATGCCTCGGTTGTTACCAATGACGACCATCAACCACCCTTTCTTCAATCGCATCACGGGACTGGGATTAATTTCAAATTTTTCGCCCACGCATACAGCTAACAGGTTTAGCCCATAGCGTTTGCGAAGTTCCAGTTCCGTAATTGTTTTGCCATCGAACTCAGCCGGGACAACAACTTCGACGATGCTATGGTCGGGGTCAAGCTCAAAGCGATCGAGGACTCCGGGTTTGGTGAGCGATCGGGCTAAGACACAGCCCATTTCATGCTCTGGGAAGACCACATGGTCTGCCCCGACTCGTTTTAGTAGCTTACCATGAACATCAGACGAGGCTTTTGCAACCACATGTGTCACGCCACCTTCTTTGAGATTCAGAGTAGTGACAATGCTTTCTTGAACGAAATTGCCGATCGCCACAATGACTGTATCAAACTCAAACAGTCCGGCTTCCTTCAGCGCTGAAGGTTCTGTAGAGTCAAGTTGGACGGCATGGGAAACTAGCTGATCTGTCAGGATTTGGGCAACCCGCCGTTCGTCTGAATCTACCCCTAAGACCTCATAGCCCAGGTGATGAAGCGTCATGCAGACGGCTCGACCGAAGCGACCTAACCCGATAACTGCAAATTGGCGATTGCTCGATCGCAGTCCCTTGAAGAAGCTCAGTGAAGATAAAGAAGTGAGAAGAGTCACGGCTAAGACGCTTATTAAATAATGTTACGAGTTTTGATGCTCCTGTGCGCGATTCACTCAGAATTGCATCATTTCCAAACTATCAGGAAAACACCCTACTTAGGTTAAGCGATTGCTGCCAGTTTACATAGGAAACTCAACCAATTAACAGGTTTTCTTCTGGATAATGAACAGCCGTGGGATTTGGATCACCCAAGATGGCTGACATCAACAACAAAACGCCGACCCTACCAATGTACATCGTGGCAATTAAAACGAGCTTTGCTAGAGTAGAAAGGCTAGCCGTAATTCCAGTGGAAAGCCCAACTGTGCCAAACGCTGAAACTGTTTCAAACAGGACTCGAATAAATTCAACATTTGGATCAGACAACGCAATCAACGTCGTTCCGATCGCCACAGTCATCACTGAACCAAATACAACTCCAACCGCTTTTAAAACGAGGGTTACTGGAATCTGTCGTTGATAAGCAATGACTTCCTCTTTGCCCTGTAAAACGGCTCTAGTGCAATCGAAAAGAATCCGAAAGGTGGTGGTTTTAATACCACCTCCAGTGCCACCTGGATTGGTTCCGACAAACATTAGGGCAATCGTAATAAACAAACCAGCATCCGACATTTTGCCGTAGTCGATCGAGTTAAATCCTGCTGTTCGTGGAACCACTCCCTGAAACCAGGATAATAAAATCTTTTGACCAAAATCGAATGAACCAAATGTACCTGGATTGTCAAACTCAACGCATAGGAAGGCGATCGTTCCTCCTAAAAGTAATAAAATTGTTGTGCTAACAGAAATTTTGAAATTGAGCGAAAATACTATTCGACCTCGATGCCCAAATAGGCGATTGCGGAGCCACATGTACATTTCCATAATCACCTGATAACCCATTCCACCAAAAATGATCAATAGGGGAATGATCAAGTTAATTGGAATCGAAGTAGCATAACTGATAAAGTTATCTGGAAATAAGCCAAACCCAGCATTATTAAACGCACTGATACTGTGAAATAGGGATAACCAGATGGCTCGTTGCATCCCAAAATCAGATGCAAAAACGGGGATCATTAAGAATGCTCCCGTTAGTTCAAAAATTAGGGTGACCGCAATGATCGATTTTACGAGTTGTCCAACGCCTGACAATCCTTGTTTATCTAATGATTGTTGAACCGCAATTTTGTCACGCAAACCCAATTTCCGCCCCAATAGCAATAATAAAAATGTTGTGGCAGTCATGTATCCTAAACCACCAATTTGAATCAGTAGCGCGATGAAGGCTTGTCCGATGAAGGAGAAGTAGGTTCCGCTATCGACTACCACTAAGCCTGTCACACAAACGGCTGAGGTGGAGGTAAATAGGGCGGTGATAAAGTTGCCCCAAGAACCCTCTGCGATCGAGATGGGCAATGTCAGCAGGAGCGCCCCCATCAAGATCACCGCAATGAAACCTAGACAAATGGTGCGGGCAACAGTCATGAGTTAGTTTTGTTTCAGCGTAAAGAATGGTAAAGAAATTAAAGACACTGATATGAGATTACTCCGAATTATTCCCAATCAATGACTTTAACTCTACAGCAGCGAATTCAGCAATTTTATGATGCCTCCTCCGGACTCTGGGAACAGATTTGGGGCGAACATATGCATCACGGCTATTATGGGGCAACCGGGAGCGATCGCAAAGATCGCCGACAAGCCCAAATTGACCTAATTGAACAACTTCTGACCTGGTCGGGTGTGCAGCAGGCAGAGCAAATCCTTGATGTGGGGTGTGGTATTGGCGGCAGTTCTCTTTACCTGGCAGAAAAGTTTAATGCGTCTGTCACAGGTATCACCCTTAGCCCAGTCCAGGCAAACCGCGCGATCGAACGGGCATCTGCCGCCGGATTGCAAGCCAGAACCACGTTTCTCGTTGCCGATGCGTTAGCGATGCCCTTTCCAGATGAAGCATTCGATTTCGTCTGGTCACTCGAAAGTGGTGAACATATGCCCGACAAACACCAGTTTATGCAGGAATGCTATCGAGTTCTTAAACCGGGTGGTATCTTTGTGATGGCAACCTGGTGTCATCGTCCTACCGATCCTCCTGACGTACCGCTAACCCCGGACGAGCAGCAACATCTAGAGAAGATCTACCAGGTTTACTGTCTGCCTTACGTGATTTCCTTGCCAGAGTATGCAACGATCGCCCACACCCTCGGCTTCCACTCCCTCCAAACTGCCGACTGGTCTACGGCGGTTGCGCCTTTCTGGAACGTCGTCATTGACTCTGCATTGACCCCAATCGCCCTAGTGGGACTGCTGCGATCAGGCTGGACAACAATTCAGGCTGCCCTTTCCCTCAGACTGATGCAACAAGGCTACCAACGCGGGTTGATTCGCTTTGGGCTGTTGCGAGGAGTAAAGTAGGGGCAACCCGCCGTTACCCATGCAGACGTAAGGGCGAACCGCCGTTCGCCCTCACACAAGGTATTGATTCAAACGAATTTTAGGTGAAGATGAAGTGGGTGGATTTTAGGGTGCTGGCGGCAACATTTTCTAGAGTAGCAAGAGGTTGTAAGCCTCCAGATACTTTGCCGTTTGTGTCAATTTGGATGAGCGTGTCAGAGCCAATTTGAGTAACTTTGAGGTTTCGCAAAGACTTGGAGCCAGCGAATTTTCGGCTAGCAAGGATGCGACTGACATCAATCACATCACGGCTTTCAAAGTCAGTAATGACATCACCGCCTTCTCCGGCTTTGCGGTAAACGAAACGATCGCGTCCATATCCACCCGCCAAGACATCTGCACCGAACCCGCCAACGAGGGTGTCTTTCCCTAGCCCGCCTAGTAAGGTATCCGCATCCCGATCGCGCTTACCGCCGCCATCCAGAAAATCATTGCCTGCACCTCCTCTGAGGAAGTCTTGTCCAGCCCACCCTACTAGTCGATCGTGGTTTAAACCGCCGTTCAGCGTATCAGTACCCTCGCCGCCGCCGAGGAAGTCATTGCCGCGTCCGCCGAATGCGCGATCGTTACCACCGCCGCCTTGGAGGGTGTCGCGATCTAAGCCACCTCGCAACGTATCGCTACCGCCGCCGCCTTTGAGGGTATCGCGATTCAAGCCACCATTCAGGGTGTCATAGTCAGCCCCACCCCAGAGTCGATCGCGCCCTTTGCCGCCACTGAGCCGATCGTTGCCACGTCCACCGCCCAGTCGATCGTTTTGCAATCCACCGCCCAAGACGTCGTTGCCGTTGCCGCCCCAGAGTCGATCCTTGCCCTGGTTGCCATTGACACGATCGTTGCCGTTGCCGCCCTTTAGCGTGTCATTGCCCATCCCACCGTTGAGGATGTCATGATCGGCACCGCCCCAGAGTCGATCGCGCCCTTTGCCACCGTTGAGCCGATCGTTGCCGCGTGCGCCGCCAAGTTGATCGTTTTGCAGTCCACCGCCTAGCGTGTCGTTGCCGTTGCCACCCCAGAGTCGGTCTTTGCCCTGGTTGCCGCTAAGCCGATCGTTGCCCGTGCCACCGTTCAGTTTGTCATTGCCGATCCCACCTCTGAGGGTATCATGGCATTCTTGACCAAACAGTTGATCATTTTCGCGATCTCCGAACAACCGATCGGCGCTTGTGCCACCCCAGAGTCGGTCTTTGCCGCGCCCACCCCGAAGAATATCAGGACTGCTGCCGCCCCGGATTCGATCGTTGCCCATCCCTCCGGTTAAACTGTCTCTGCCTGTCTGCCCGTTGAGCCGATCGTTGCCCAATCCACCACTGAGACGATCGTCATCTCCCTCGCCGCGCAAAACATCGTTGCCGTTGCGTCCGAATATCCGATCGCTGCCATTGGTGCCTTGAAGTTTTTCCTTGCGATTTCTTCCCTTGCGAAAGACTCCCACCTGATGCTGATAGGGTTTCTCGTAGCAGCCATCGCCTCGGTTGGCAGACGCAAGGACGATCGTTGCTGCACTCAGATCGGTTGCACCCAGGTTGTCAGTGGCAGTATAGGTGAACCGGGTATCGCCTACAAAGGTGTTGCTGGCGCGGAAGAAAAGTTGACTAAGTTGATCAGGCGTTAGAGTTTGTCCGGCGGCGATCGCTATACCCCCGTTCATTGGATCGCCCAAGTAAAGAACGCCATGATCGGCAGGAGGCAGGCTAGTGATGGTGAAGTAGGCGATCGAGCCATCTGGATCAACCGCATTCAGTCCACTAATCGGAACGGCTGTATCAGGATGAATCAGGGTAGAGTTGGTGACATCAAGGGTCGTGGGAGAAGTATTAGTCGGGATGCTAGGGGAAGTCGCCAGGTTGAGGCTGACGATAGCAGGGGTTGGATCAGTGACGTCCTTGCTGTCAGTGGCGGTGTATTGGAAGGAAATTCCGCCATTGAAACCAGGAGTGGTTTTAAAGAAGAGATTGTTGATGTCAGCAGGGCTGAGGATTTGCCCATTAGTGATGGGGATACCTCCTTTGGTCGGATCACCTAGATACAGAGTCCCTTGATCGGCAGGGGGTAGGCTGGAGAGGGTATAGGACTGGATTGGATCGCCATCGGGATCGGTTGCTCCTAGTCCGATGAGTTGGGTGATCGCGTTGGGGTTAACTGAAATTGCGCCGTCCGTCGTGGCAGGTGGATTGTTCGTCGCGGGGATATCATTATCCGTGTTGGTGACGGTGATAGCAGGGACGGCGATGGTGTTGTAGTTGGGGTCATTGCTGCTGACGCTCGTGGTGATGGTATAGGGGATGTTGCCATCGACGATCGCATCATCCAAGCCTGAGACTGTCACCGTCTGCGGCTGATTCCAGTTGGCAGTCGTGAAGGTGAGCATCGTGGTGTTGAGGGTGCCTTCGGTTGGATCACCGTTCGTCAGGGTGAGGGTGACATCCGCCGTAGGAGCCGTATTGAGGACAACCGCAAAGCTTGCCGTAGTGCCGTTTTCACTTGTAGTCAGGTTGGTAGACGTGATACTGATTCCGGCAATATCGTTATCGGTGTTCGTAATAATGAGGTCAGCAACAGCAATGTTGTCATAGCTCGGATCGGGACTCGTAATCGCAGTGGCGATCGTATAGCTGATGTTGCCGTCGATCGTTGGATCATCGACACCTGTCACCGTTACGGTTTGCGGCTGATTCCAGTTGGCGGGAGTGAAGACAATCGTCGTGGTGCTGAGGGTGCCTTCGGTTGGATCACCGTTCGTTAGCGTGACTGTGACATCGGCACTAGGGGCGCTGTCAAGAACGAGGCTGAAGCCAGCGATCGTGCCGTTTTCACCTGTGGTCAGGTTGTTTGGAGTGATGGTGACACCGACGCCGTCGTTATCGATGTTAGTGATGGTGACATCGGGGGCAGTGATGTTGTCGTAGTTGGGGTCAGTGCTGGTGGCAGTACCGCCGATTGTATAAGAGATATCACCATCATCTACGACATCATCGACACCCGTGACTGTGACAGTCTGGGGCTGATTCCAGTTGGCGGGAGTGAAGACGATCGTCGTGGTGCTGAGGGTGCCTTCAGTTGGATCACTGTTGACTAATGTGATGGTGACATCCGAGGCGGGTTGGCTGGTCAGGGTGACATCGAAGGTCGCCGTTCCACCTGCTTCCGTAGTAAACAGGTTGGCAGGCGTGATGCTGATGCTAGGAATGTCGTTATCGGTAATGGTTGCCGTCACGGGAGCCACCGAAATGCCGTTGTAGTTCGGGTCGGTGCTGGTGACAGTGTGCGTGATGGTGTCCGTATGCAATCCCTCAACAACTGGATCGTCTACAGCCGTGACTGTGACAGTTTGGGGTTGATTCCAGTTGGTGGCATCGAAGGTGAGGGTAGTAACCCCTGTGCTGGTCTGTCCTCCGTTGTTGATCGTGATGGTGACTGGAGCAATCGGTTGGCTGGTGAGGACAACCGTGTAGGTATCGCTTGCTCCGCCTTCCGTTAGATCAGTACTGCCACCGGATGAGGTAATGACGATGCCTGCGATGTCATTGTCGGTGTTTGTGATCGTGATATCCGGGACAGTGATGGTGTTGTAATTGGGGTCAGTACTTGTTGCGGTAGTGTCGATCGTGTAAAGGACATCACCATCCACGATTGGATCATCTACGCCTGTCACTGAAACGGTTTGAGGTTGATTCCAATTCGCGGCGGTGAAGGTCAACGTGGTCGTGCTGAGGGTTCCTTCCGATGGATCACCGTTGCCTAGCGTGATTGTCACCTCGGCGGTTGGGGCACTTGTCAGGACGACTTCAAAACTAGCCGTGCTGCCATTCTCGCTAGTGATCAGCGTAGTGTTGGAAATAGTGACCCCTGCGGTGTCATTATCGGTGTTGGTGACAGCGATCGATAAAGGTTCAAGCGTATCGTAGCGAGTATCCGTGCTGCTAGCACTGACATCGATTGTGTAAGGGACATCGCCATCAACGGTTGGATCGTCTATCCCTGTCACCGTCACGGTTTGGGGTTGATTCCAGTTGGCTGAAGTAAAGGTGAGAGTGGTCGTGCTGAGGCTGCCCTCGGTTGGATCACCGTTGGTGAGCGTGATCGTGACGGGATCAGTCGGTTGGCTGGTCAGGGCAACCTGGAAGCTAGCATTCGTGCCATCCTCACTGGTTGTTAGGGTGGTGTTGCTGAGGCTAACCCCTGCACTGTCGTTGTCAGTGAGCGTGACGGGAACTGGGGCGATCGCACTGCCGTTGTAGTTGGGATCGGTACTGGTGGCGGTGTGGGTAATCGTGCCGGGGTGAGTGCCTTCGGCAGTGGCATCATCGACGGCACTCACTGTCACCGTTTGAGGAATATTCCAGTTGGAAGCATCAAAGGTGAGAGTGGTGACGTTTGTCCCAGTCTGTCCGTCGTTGTTAATCGTAATGGTGACTGGGGCGGTGGGCTGGCTAGCGAGTTGCACCGTGTAAGTATCGGATGCACCGCCTTCTGCACTGTTGGTGCCGCCTCCCGATGGGGTGATTATAACGCCAGCGATATCATTATCCGCGTTAGTCACGGTGACATCAGGAACGGCAATGTCGTTGTAGTTGGGGTCGCTGCTCGTTGCTGTCGTTCCGATCGTATACACGATGTTGCCATCAACTGTTAGATCATCCACCCCAGTGACAGTAACGACTTGGGGCTGATTCCAGTTTGCCGCCGTGAAGGTGAGCATTGTGGTGCTGAGGGTGCCTTCGGTAGGATCGCCATTGACCAGGGTGATGGTAACATCGGCTGTCGGTTGGCTATTCAGGACGACATCGAAAGTTGCAGTGGTGCCATTCTCGCCCGTTGTGAGGTTAGGGGTGGAAAGGTTGACACCCGCAATATCGTTGTCGGTGATGGTGATGGGAACTGGGGCGATCGCAATCCCGTTGTAGTTGGGATCGGTGCTGGTCGCGGTATGGGTAATGGTGGCGGGGTGCGTTCCCTCAACGACGGCATCGTCTACCGCAGTGACTGTGACAGTTTGAGGGACATTCCAGTTGGCAGAGGTAAAGGTGAGGGTTGGGGCATTCGTGCTGGTTTGCCCGTCGGTCGCAAGCGTGATCGTGACATCTGCGGTTGGGGCACTAGCAAGTACAACTGAGTAGGTGTCGGTTGCACCGCCCTCCGCGACCTCGGTGCTGCCACCAGTGGGCGTAATCATCACACCAGGAACGTTGAGGGTGACAGTGGCAGGAGTTGAATCAGCGGCTCCTTTGGTGTCAGCAACCGTGTAAGTGAAGCTACCGCCGTCAAAGCCTGCGGTGGCTTGGAAAAATAGCTTATTGATCTGAGAGGCTTCAAACGTCTGACCTGCAACAACTGGTGTACCGCCAGAGGCAGGATCATTGAGGTAGAGGACACCATCAGCCGGATCAGGCAAGCTGGCGATCGTGTAGTAAATCACGCTGCTGTTGCCATCGGAATCGCTAGCCGAAAGAGCGGGTAGGTTCAACGTGTTACCCGGTTTAACAGTCGCCGCGATGTTATTGGCAGTGGGAGGGGCGTTAGTGATTTTGGTCAGGGTGACAGTCGCGGGGGTGGGGTCTGTACCACCTGCTTCGTCTGTGGCGGTGTAGGTGAAAGTTGCACCACTGAAGCCTGCCTCAGCCTGGAAGTAAAGTTGAACAATTTGGTCGGTGGTCAGAATTTGCCCAGCCGTGACCGGAGTACCGCCTGAGGCAGGATTACCTAGATACAGCGTTCCTTGAGCCGCGATCGGCAAGGTAGAGAGGGTGTAAGTCTGCACTCGGTTGTCAAGGTCTGTTGCAGATAATCCAGAAAGTTTGACGGTAGCGTTAGCCGTTATATTGACTGCCGCATTGGCAGCAACCGGAGGAATGTTGAGGCTGACAGTGGCAGGAGTGGGGTCGGTGATGCCAGAATTATCTGTTGCGGCGTAGGTGAAGCTACCCCCATTAAAGCCCGCAGTTGCCTGGAAGTAGAGATTACCAATGCTGGCGGCTGGAATACTCTGACCCAGCGTGACGGCTGTCCCCCCACTAGCCGGATTACCGAGGTAGAGCGTTCCATCAGCCGGAGTAGGTAGGCTGGTGATGGTATAGGCTGTCACTGAACCATCCGGATCGGTTCCAGATAATCCAGTCAGGTTAACAGTAGTGCTGGCAGAAACAGTTACGGTAGCCACGTTTGTGGTGGGTGTACCGTTGAGGGCAAGGGTTACGGTAGCCGGAGTAGGGTCTGACTTACCTTCGTCGTCTGTGGCGGTGTAAGTAAAGCTACCCCCATTAAACCCAGCCGTTGCCTGAAAGTAGATCTGACCGATTTGAGCAGGTGTGAATACCTGTCCAGCCGTCACAAGAGTTCCACCAGTCGCAGGATCACCGAAATACAGAACTCCATCAGCGGCATCGGGCAAAGAAGTGATGGTGAAGGAGGTGACTGTCCCGTTGGAGTCAGTCGCAGTTAAGCCTGTGAGGTTAAGGGTGGTTCCTGTAGAAACCGTGACTGAAGCATCAGCGACGGCGGGAGGGTCATTGTAGGTTGTGATTTCGAGGTTACGCACCTCATGGATGTTGTGGCTGCCACCCGTTGAAGACGCAAAGCCAAACTTGAAGGTGTTAGGAAGAGCGCCATTGACGGCGGTAATATCGGCCAGGTTAATAGCAGGTTCACCCGGATCAGTGTAGTCACCGTCATTATTCAGGTCAACTTGAACGCTCAGTAGACCCGACGGAGTGATTTCAATCAGGATTTTGCGCTGGGAATTACTGCGATTTGCGCCTCCGCTATTGTTGTCTATGCTGGTGGGAAGGGTGTTAGTCCCAGCCAGGTATTTATAATTGGTGGCTTGACTCCCCCGGATAGCAATAGAATCTGCCTTTTGTCCAGGACCTCCCACTCGCCCTTCTGTCGGGTTAGAAAAGTTTCCGAACTCATCGACACCCACTCCTAGATAACCACCTAAGAGACCGGCTTCAGAGCTATTGTTGGCGTAGCCCAAAGAGCCACCGAATCCACCTACGTCAGTTGGGTTAGCATTTCCGTCAATCAGGAAGAAAACAGTGCCATCTGCACCACTACCACCGTAGGCAGCAAAGTTGAACGTGACGGAGAGACCTTGACTTGCATTAATGGGAGTGTTGTAGATGACAAAGCCCGCTTGGTTATTACCAGCCGTGGTTAATCTTAAAGCACCGCTGCCATCCGGGTCGGCTGAGTTAGGGTTGCCAGGTAGCCCTCCAGGGGAAGCTGCATCCGTATCTCGTGCAGTTAAATACAGATGATTGCTTTTGCTAGCAAAGATCCAGTTAGGATCGATGACATCATCGCCACTGAAAGATTCCTGGAACAGGATTGGTAGGACAGTCGTATAGGTGTCTAAGGTTTCCTGGTGGAATGCCAGAGGAGACTCAATCTGTCCGGTGGTGGTTTCCAGCACCCAGTCACCGTTTAGATTTGCGTTGCCCGTGCGATCGATCGATGCCGCAATGTCAGCCCCTGTCAGTGTGCTGAGTTCTCGGACAAACGCTGCACCTTCCGTTCCGGCGGCGACATCACACCCGTAAAGCAGAATATCAGCATTGGCTGTCAGTGCAGTTGACCAACCTTGAAGTTGTGCCGCATAGTGACTGAGGGTTGCTTCAGTCAGCTGAGTTGAACCAAGCTGTAGTTTTCCTGCTGCACCGTGAGAGACAATGTGAACACTTGCTATTTCACTTCGCTCTGCCAGAGTTTTTGTAATCTGCTCAATCCCGTCTTGAGTTGAGTCCAGAACAATGATCTCGGCATCAGAGTGAATGCCGCTGATAAGACTCTCATAATTTGCAACGGCTGAATCAACAAAGACCAGAGTTTTGCTGTTGGGATAAGTCATAATTGAATACCGCAAGATAGACGCAAGATAGACATGAAAAAGTGAGCAGGAAAATCCCTCAGCCTAAGATCTGTATTTCAGATTAACGGCTGATAAATAGCCCAACACTGAGAGTAAAACTGTGTGAAGGGATAGAATTTAAGCGTTTTTAGCTCTCTGGTTACGAAGTACTAGTCTCTACCGTTCATGAATCGATAGAGGTAATTTTCACTGTCCTTCTAATCGTCGATCGCCAAAGCTAATCTTCTACGAACTTCCATTTTTAACGTGCCCAAAATTGAAAAATTATCAACTCAGCTGTTCGGCTGAACGATCAAATGTTGTTTACCGTTGATTTCTGTAGCGTTGAAATTGCTTATCACAGAAGTAGGGTTGTAGGAATCTTGAGAAGATTTTCACAATTCAGTGCTAGTGGTCTGTCAGTTATTATATTGATGGGTCAAAAACTCTCAAAATTTACACCCCATAAGCTTCCTCGCCTGGATTATAAAATGCCCTGGCTTTTACCCTCGATCATGTTTTGGATGTACATTTTACCCAGCTTAAGGAAACGAGCATCATGTTGAAATTTCATCAAAACTTAGCATTCCAGAAGAGCAGGCGATCGCTCAGGCACAACACTTATAGCTGTAGTCAGCTAAGTTAGGACAGGGACATTTTTGTGGGGCGGCTTCGCCGCCCCACAAAAATGTCCTAACCAATAGGGCTATCGCTATACTTGCTCATACAAGGCAGGAAGACCCAACCGATCTGACTCGAAGCGAGATAATAGAGATTATTGCCAGACAGGCAATCTCGATTACCAGGGACTCCCAACCATCGTGAAGGCTGCCCAGTAGTAGGGATGGCTGAAGTCCACTGATTCGATCGTCCCTGGAGAATCGGCTCGTTCGACCTGAACTGGGGCATTCAAGAGGGTGAGTTGGGCTTGGCGCAGGGCAGAAGATTTGATCGGAGCCTGGTCTAATTGGCGATAGAACTCGATCATTAAGGCAAATGTGCCCTCATCACTCACCTGCCAGAGACTCGCCAGGGCAGATTTAACCCCCGATTGAACCGCTAATCCGGCGAAGCCTAATTCCGCCCCTAGATTATCCACGGCTGTGTTGCAAGCACTCAAAACCAACAATTCGACATCGTTGAGATCGAGCGATCGAACCTGGTCAAAGGTCAGTGGGTTATCCCAAAACTGAATGAAAGAGTTTTCGATGCTGCCCTGCACAATCACATGAGTGGCGAGATGGACGATTCCATAGGGAGTCTCTTGGCGTTCCGATCGCAGACGACTAGCGGTGAAGTCTTCATCCAGTAAGGCGGTGCCTTGCCAGAGGGTGCCGCCAATTTCCATTACTTCTAAGCGGACGAAGGGCAGATCCGCTAATTCAGATTCAACTTGTCCAAACTCAGAGGTGCCCATTGCCAAGACTTGTGCCTCTTCGACCCCTCGGTATTCCGTTTCAGTCAGACTGAGGCTGGGCATTAAGCCAATGTTGTATTTCTCGATTAAAAATTGATCATCATCTGGATTATCGGGAAGATTCCGATCGCTGAGTGCTGCCAGTGGAACTGTGCGTAATCCGGCATCGAGAATGAAGGCGATCGTGTTGATCTCCTGAGCCTCTAAGTCGCTTTCGAGCGGAGCGATCATCCAGTCATAGAGCCTTTGAGCCAGCGGCAGATAGAAGCTTTCGGGCAAGCCAGGTTGAGCCGCAAAATTACGGAAATTCCTGGCCACTTGCATAACCTCCGATCGCGTGGCGGGCAAGACATGACGGATCGGTTCGCCTCTGGCTGTCACCAGCACCAGTTCAACCTGGTCATTGGCGCGTTCCGGTTGATCGTCGAGTTGCATCTGGTCGAGGGACATGATTGTGGCTTCGCCGGATGTGCCTTCGGGCGGGGTGAACAGGACATAGATCAGGGCAGGCTTAATCACGCCTCCGGTTTCGGCTTCGACTTGGCGCAATTCGCGATGGGCTTGAGACAAGGTTTTGATCCGCACTTCTTCATCCGACAATCCTAGATATCGCTGATAGTCTGAGCTAGTCCTGGCTTCTATAGCGGGAAGGTCAGCTATCTCGATCGTCGTGGTTAAGCCGATCGTCGGGGTGGGAGAGGAGAGATCGTCATTGATTGATTCGTCGGTGGGGAGAGGCGACGGATCGGGGAGTTGATCCAGATCGCGTCCAGATGTACCAGAGGTATCTGTGCCACCAGTGATAATTTGAACGTCGCCTTCGGTGAGGGAAAAGCGAATCGATCGCTCTGGAGCCAGGGTGTCGTCTCCGGTGGTAATAGCGGCGATCGTACCGTTGAGTTCAGCGTTGCCAATCTCGAAGGGAATGAGTCCATTACCACCATGACGAATGGTGATGTTTCCGTTGTCTTCCTCTCCAAAGGACAACAAACTGACTGAACGTTCGCCAAAGCTAAACCGTCCGGTGGCTCTGAAGAAGCGATCGGTTTCGATTAAGATATCGCCCCCGTTCCTGCTTCCTCTAGCATCAATAAAGCTGACTTGAATATCACCACTGGGATCAAGTGTGACATCACCGCCATCGCCTGGATTCCCACTAGAGTTAATTTGTCCAGTGGTAATCGCGGTTTCTGCATCCAGGAAAATAGTGCCGCCATTATTTCCAGAACTATTGAGATTACCTGTTGTGATTGTGCTATCCGTGGCTTCCAAGGTAATTGCTCCACCCAGATCATCTTGATTGCTAGTGTTGAGGTCAGCAAGCTCAAGACGGGTTCCTTGCAGATCGATCGCCCCTCCTGTGGTGCGAACCAGACTGAACAGATCGATCGTGCCGTTGCTGTCAACCACAAAGTCACCGCCGTCGGTGCGGAGCAGGCTGGAGCGAGAGAGGGTGAAGTTGCGATCGGTGGATAGTCTGAGATTTGCGCCGCCGGTATCGATCGTGCCAGAAAGAATAATCCGTTGAGGTCGATTGGTGTCGCTACTCAAGTTAATCCTCGTACCATTCGCGTTTAGACCGTCGATCGAGAGAATTCTGGATGTGCTGACGACCAACGGGTCACTCGGCTGATTGGTGGTGGAGCCAAAAATCAATTCCCCGGACGTGATATTGCCATCTGCATTCAACCGAATCGCCCCACCGCGATCGTCATCACTGGAATTCAGCGTGGCGTTTCTCGTGTCAATGCGTTGTCCATCCAGAACAATATCACCGCCGTTCGTAATGATGTCCTCAAAGACGCGCAATCGACCGTCACTGGTGAGTCTAACAGTACCGCCATCGGTGGTGACGGGACTGGAAAGGATTAATGCACCGTCACTGGTCAGTCTGAGGTTGCCGCCATCCGTGACGATGGGCGTGGCGCGATTCCCAAAGGTGAGGGTGCTGTTGTTATCGACGGTGATATTGCCGCCGTTGGTGTCAAATGTACCAGACGAGAAGAGAATGTTTTCCGGGGCGATCGTATTCCCGATGTCGATTCTGGCTCCATTGGAGGTGAAGGTGGCGCTGGATAAATTGACAATTCCAGAACTATTCAATCGCAACCCCCCGCTAGATAAACCAGAGGTTGACCCAAAGGTAATATCATCTACAGTGATATTGCCTGGAGCCGAGAGGACGATCGCGCCGCCATTGGTGCCAGAGCTATTGAGGATGCCGGTAGAGATCGTTCCACTGGTGGCATTGAGAGTAATGATTCCTCCTTGCCCATTCAGCAGGCTGGAGTCGAGGCTGGAGGTGTTGAGGCTGGAGCCTTGTAACTCGATCGTGCCACCAGCCGTCTGAACGGAACTCAGGAAATTGATTACACCAGTACTGGTAAAGTCGATGTTGCCGCCATTGGTGACGATCGGCGTTGAAATATTGAGGGTGCTACTGTTATCAATGGTGATGTTGCCGCCGTTGGTGATGAAGGTACCCGATGGGAAGAAAATGTTATCGGGAGCAACGGTATTGCCGATGTCAGTTCTGGCTCCATTCGCGGTAATGATTGAGTTCTGGAGATCAACAATTCCATTGGTATCGATGCGTAAGCCACCCGTTCCGAATAGAGAGCCAAACGTGATGGTTCCCAGCGTAATGTTATCATCCGCAGAGAAAGAGATTAATCCGCCCCCATTTGCTCCATTCGCATTCACCGGACCAGCGATCGTGTTGATATTTCCTTGAATACTGGTGAGGGTAATATTCCCTCCAGTGCCCGTTAAAGAGTTGGAAAAGAGTCCATCGGTTGTAATGTCTTGGAGAGCAGAAAAGACGATCGCTCCGCCAGTGCTGTTAAAAGATGTGGCTCTCACTTCATCTCGTAGAACGATCGCACCTGACGTACTTTCAAAAGAAATCCTACCGCCCGTTCCATTTCCCAAATTCGTATCTTCATCAGCTAATGAACCCGATCCAGAGTAAATAGAATCATCAAGGGTGATATTGCCATTGGCAACGATCGTAATGGCTCCGCCATTTCCATTACTGCTTCCAGAATCTATCCCCCCCTCGTTGGCAAATAGCCCTGTTACACTGGTTAGATTCACGTCGCCGCCGTCCCCTGAACCCGCAGAGTAGGTACTAATCAATCCAGTTCGCAGATCACCTTGAGCCAATATCCTCACATCTCCGGAACGACTGACACTATCGTCACTTTCTGATTCCCCTCCTGTGACAAGTTCTCCTGCGGTCGTGTCGATCGCCCCTACGGTACTGGTAATACTGATATCCCCTCCAGACACGGTTGTATCAGTGGAACTGAAATTGGAAGAATCTAACCCACTGTCAACATCAACAGTGGCTCCATTCAATGTGATGTTGCCACCCAACGTTGTGACATCTTCAGAAACTGTCAATGCTGCGGTGCTAGAGAGGGTAAAGTTCCCACCGTCTGTGCTAACAACATTGGAAAAGTCAAAATTTCCATTAATCGCCAGGTTAACATCGCCACCTTGCGTATTGAAATCTGGAAATAGAGCCGCATTGGGAGCAATCTGATCGCCGATCGTGAAATCTGCACTCTGAATACTCAACTGTGTCCCCGATAAGCTAATCACTCCAGGGGTATTAATCCTCAGCAACCCAGTGTTATTGAGGGAGGTCGTTCCAACGAAGATATTGCCCGTTACCGCAATGTTGCCCCCACTGGTAAACAGTTCAACGCCATTTCCAGACCCAGCGTTCGTGGCGGTTGTGGCAAATGAATCAGCAAAAATATTGCCCGTAATGGTAATGCCATTAACGGCACTGAGATTCACGGCTCCCGGAGTACTGGAGATGCCATCAACGCCATTGGCAGCAGAGATAGAGGATATCGCTGCATCGAAGTCATCTGTGGTGGTGATATTAATCGCACCTGTTGAGGAAATGGTAATGGTTCCGCCATTGCCCGCCACACCTGTATCTGCGGTAGTACGAGACAAGGTAATCAAACTACCTGTGGTAATATTGCCATTTGTAGTGGTGAGGGTGATGGTTCCGCCAGAGCCAGAATTTCCTACATCAAATGTCGAATCTGTAACTATTGAACCTGCAATAATGTCTCCATTGGTTGCCGTGAGGGTGATGATCCCCCCATTGATGCCGCCACCTGGACCTTCACCTCCAGGCTCTACGCTTGTATCCAGATCACCCACGATCACACTCAAGCCTGAGATCGTGATGTTTCTACCACTAGCGATGATATCTTGATCTGTACCGTTGAAGTTGCCACCCGCCGAGAAAGTAATCGTTGTTCCCGATGTTTCGGGAGTCACCAAAAATTCAAGAGAGGTCGTGAGATTGATATCTCCCGTTGCCTGAAGAATAACATCCCCTTCAATGAATTCGATCGCATCATCACTAATCTCGAAGACGGCATCCGCACCACCATCAGCAAAGAGGATTTGACCATCATCAAGCTCAGCATTGTCATTGAATTCATCATTAAATTCAACGATATTAATGGTGAGTGGGTCAAATAAAACAATTCCAGGTGCGCCAACAGGGGCGCTAGCATCTGCCGTACCGGAGAAAGCCAGATTTTCGGCTCCTGAGATTTCAATCAACCCCCCATCCCCCGATAGGTTGCCGCCTCTGACATTGGCGCTGCCATAAAACACCGTGGCTCCATCTGCCCAGACAATGACTGTCCCACCATTGCCGCTTTCCAGGGCATTGGCATTAATGATCGAATCCGCACTGACAAACGTGCGATCGGCATTGGGCAAAACTCCCTGTCCTTGATAATCGCCCCCAATCCGCACGATACCGCTGCCCTCTATTCCAGAAGCCTCGATCGTGGCACTGATAATCCCGATGCGATCGCCCACCACAGTAATTTCTGGAGTTAATAGGGGAGAAGCAGAAAGCAGGGAAGTATCCACTGTCCCAGAGACGATCGCCGTACCCGATTCAGTCGGAATCACAATCCCAGCATTGGTCAAGCGCACCGAACCATCTGTTGCCACTGTCAATCCTGCATCTGGACTCGCTCCGACCGTTAATAGTTCTGGTAACGACAGTGGATCAAACGGCAAGGCATTGGTGAGAATGTTATCATTGCCATCCGTTGTGGCTGGGATTTCCAGTTGCAGAATCATCCCATCCTGACTCAGCCGAATCATGTTCTCGCCAGGAATCGCCGCGATCGTAATCGTGCCCCCTGGAGCCGAAAGCCGCCCCAGGTTGACCACCGTGCCCCCGAACAAATTCAGGTCTTGCCCCTCCGCCACCGATAACTCACCCAAATTGACGATCGCCCCTGGTTGACTGAGGCTGAAGACAAACGCATTCGGATTACCCACTAAGGCACTGTAATCATTCGGCCCCACTCCCGTAAACCAACCCTCGCCAAAGCCAATGCGATCGGCGGTGGTCACGGTGAACGAACCGGGCACATCCAAGCGGGCATTCACCCCAAAGATTACCCCTGCTGGGTTCATCAAGTAGAGATTCGAGTTGCCGCCACTGACTCGAATCAAGCCATCAATCACTGAGGCATCGCCCCCGACCACGCGACCTAAAATATTGCGAATATCCGGGTTAGAGAGGAAGTTGGCAATCTCATCGGCACTCAGCCCAAACTCCTCAAAACTGTGAAACAAGTTCTCTCCATCGGGCGATCGACTGCCCCCCTCGATATCAGTTTGGTTGCCTTCTCGCCTCACCCGCGTGCCCGTGCCATCATCGGCTGGAACAACATCGGCCCGTACTGCCTGCATACCCGTGATACTCACGCACAGCAGCATAGCGAACCACAGTCCTAACCGTCCGATCGGGGTGAATGTGTGCATTGGCTTGTCCTGTTGAGTCTTGTCTTGTTGAGCCTTGTCCTGTTGAGTTTTAGAGGGTGTTTGAACCGTGCCAGAAGGGACCCTAGCCCAGAACTGAGAGATTTGGGGGGCGATCGAAAATTGCCATAATCCTACCAGAATTACTCTTTTTAGAAAGGAATCTTAATTTCTATTCATAAACTGGGCAGAGAATAGGCGATCGACTTTGACCTTGGTTATACCATTTCTCTTTAATTAGGCTACAAATCCTAACGTTCAAACAGCAATGTCGGGCAAGTTTTGCAACTCAAAACTTAAAACTGAGAATTGGTATTAATAGGCTTCCTGCAACCAAACATTTGCATTAGAGTACGTATAAGAACTTTTTCAGAGAACTGCAAAGATGGCTTCATTACCCAATCAACAAGCAGGGGTTATGCGTACAGAACGCGGTCTTGTGGTTGCAGGGACTCGCATTACGCTCTACCAATTCATGGACTACCTTCATCCCGGACACTTACCTCAGTCTTTTCGGCATCATTTCCCACAGATTACGGATCAACAATTTGACGCAGCCATATCTTACATTGAGGCGAACCGCGCCGAAGTGGAATCAGAGTATCAAATCGTTGTCAAGGAGGACGAAGAAGCTCGGCAGTATTGGGAGGAGCAAAATCGCGATCGGTTTGCTCAAATTGCTAAACTACCACCGCCCCTGGGTCGAGAAGCCGCTTGGGCAAAACTTCAAGCAGAGAAGGCAAAGTTTACATCTAAGCCATGAAGTTTCTTATTGACCACAATATTAGGGGACAGGCGCAGCTTCTACTAAAAGTGATCACTAACCAAGGCTGGCTTGATGTCATTGAGATCCATTTCGTGATGTTTGAAGAGATGTCATTGGCGATCGACAGCAGCGATAGGGAAGTTTGGCGATTAGCGCAAGCGAACAAGATGATTTTACTGACCGCCTGACCTACATATGCAAGTGAAAGATAGTTTGACAGCGTAGCCAGAATGGATTTTTATACCGTTATTTTGCGGCAAAGCGCGTTTGATTGGGTTGCCTTGTGTCTAGAAAATGGGATTGTCGGGCAAGGCGAGACACAGGATCAGGCGATCGCAAAATTAAAGGAAGCCCCATGCAGTCTTTTCAAGAGATTTACGATTCTCAACCCGATGTTTACTGCGCTCCGATTTCGATTAGAGAACTGCATGAGTTTTTGAGTCATAGCTCTAAAAACGATCGCGGCGATTGACGAAACCCTAGAGACACGAAGACATAAAAAGATACAAAGGGGTTATTCAGATTTTCTTTATAGTTTTGTCCTGAGTGATTCACTAAAATAAGCCGCAAGATTCTACAAGGTTCTAAGTAAGAGAGTGCAATGCAACTCAGAAAAATTATGTGGCTAACCGTGGCGATCGTTTGCATTCCCAAGGCTGTGTGGGCACTCTCTGTTTCCGCTTCATCACATCCGCAAACGGTCAAGCCAACCCTCCAATTCACACAGCAGCCCAATCCCAATCAGGAGGCGCTGCCTGAAATCACTCCAGAACCGCAACCATTGCCAGCCGAGGAAACCGAGCCAATCTTGGAACCTTCCCCTGAACCAGATCCATCAGCCCCATCTCAAACCCTGCCCGAATCTGCACCCGAATCTACGATCGCCATCCGGGAGATTCGTGTCCAGGGAAACAGTATTTTACAAGCCGAGATCGATCGGGTTAGACAAGATTATCTTCAGGAATTCCAGCGCCGACCGATTACAACAGCGCAAGTCCCCGAAATCCTGCAAGAAGTCGCAGATGCAATCACTCAGCTTTACCTGAATGCAGGCTACCTCACCTCTAGAGCCGTGCCATTGGACAGTAATCCCAATGATCAGGTGTTTGAAATTCAGGTTTACGAAGGCAGTTTACCCGAAGCCAATATCACCATCACTTGGGCGGACGGTCGATCGCGCCCTCAACTAGAAAATTATGCTCGACAGCGCATTTTGCTAGGCGCAGAGACGCCTCTCCGATTAAGCCAATTAGAAGATCAACTCCGGCTTTTACGGGTTGATCCATTGTTTGAGAACGTGGAAGCCAGTTTACGGTTAAGCGGAACCGTCGGTGAAAGTGCGTTGATCGTGACGTTAACACAAGCTGATCCATTTCAGGCAAACATTAGTGTCGATAATTATTCACCGCCCAGTGTCGGTTCTGAACGATTCGGAATTCATGTTGGCTATCTCGATCTGCTTGGCACGGGCGACAGCACCAGTCTTGCTTATGCTCGATCGATCGCTGGCGGAGCTGATGTTTTGGTTCTCAACTATCAGGTACCAGTCAATCCGATGAACGGAACCCTGCAATTGCGAACCGCATTCGATTGGACGAACGTCATCGATTCCGAATTTGAAGAACTGAACATTGAAGGAGAATCGCGCAACTATCAAATTGGCTTTCGTCAACCGATCATTCGTACCCCGCGTCAGGAATTCGCACTGGCATTCTCATTTAACTACAGAGATGGTCAAACCTTTTTGTTCGATCGCCGACCTACACCGTTCGTGATTGGCGTCGATGAAGATGGCGTGAGCCGTACCAATGTGTTGCGCTTCTCTCAAGACTATATCAACCGATCGGTTCAGGGAGCCTGGGTGGTGCGATCGCAATTCAACCTCGGCATTGATTTACTGGATGCCACGACCAACGAATCTCCGGTTCCGGATGGTCAGTTTTTTAGTTGGCTGATTCAGGCGCAGCGAATTCAGCGACTAGGCGATGATCATTTGCTGATTGTGCAAGCTGACCTGCAACTCACACCCGACAGTTTGTTACCCTCAGAACAATTCGTAATTGGCGGCGGACAATCGCTGCGGGGCTATCGGCAAAACAGTCGATCGGGTGACAATGGCGTTCGCTTTTCCATTGAAGATCGGATCACGCTGATTACCGATGCATCTGGTGTCAATCCTACGCTTCAAGTTGCTCCTTTTCTCGACCTAGGACTCGTCTGGAATCATCCCGATAATCCTAATACACTTCCCGATCAAACGTTTTTAGCTGGCATGGGTTTAGGAATCTTGTGGGAACCGTTGTCTGATCTGTTGATTCGTCTTGACGGTGCAGTTCCTTTGATTGACCTCGACGATCAAGGCGATAATCTTCAGGATCAAGGCATTTACTTTAGCGTCAGCTACCAATTTTAGACGCTTGGCTTAGCAGGTGCATTGCTCGCTCAGACCGGACACTCCCGCTCTATCACTAACGGCTGGAGATAGTGCGCTGATTTAGACAGATAAAATACCTGCGTAGGATGGGCAAAGGCATCCGTGCCCATCCATTATTCTGGCTGATGATGGGCACGGGTAAGACCCTTTGCCCATCCTACGAATTGGTAGATTCTTTGCTGGAAATCTCCTTAAGTTCATCCTCGGCTCTCCGCCTTTGGGTTTGGTTGGCTGGGGGGGAATGGCAGAAGCTTTTTTGCTGTTACACAGCCTTCACACTGTATCTCAGTAAGCGGACATTTACTGGGTTAATTTGTTGCACTAATTTTCGGACAGCGAATCTGTTAATCTTAACAACTTCATAAAAAAAGGCTGCAATCTTTGCTGGAAAAGTATTTTAGCCATTCTTGCTGCGGACATTTATTTCGTTAACGACGACAATTACCGGGTTAAGTAAGCTTCCCCACGGCTAGAAGCCGGGGGCTTTCCCCGACCCAGAGCGCAGAGTTTCAGTAGCCCTGTAATACAAGCAAGCGTCTCAAATAGCGGAGCCTAAGCGCAGGTATCACGAGCCTCCAGGCTGGCTTACAGTTCGGGTTCCCACCATGCTAGACCAAAGCATGGACTCCGAATATTGTTTCTACAACCGGGACAAGCCCGGACAGCCCCATTGCTACGGTTTGCGCGTTTCTCGATAACACTTGCAAACCTGAGAGACTTTTTCTGCGTAGCCACCACAGTGCCTTTCTCAATTTCAGCCTATACTAATTGTAGTTTGTTTTTACTACGATGGCAAGACAGAATGTATTTAATCTAAGGCTTTCAGATGAAGAATTTCAGAGGCTGAAAGACTATGCGGAATCTAAACAGGTGTCACCTGCCGAAGTATGGCGAGACGACATCAAGCGACTACCTCGGACATCTGACAACGGATAAAGATCGTTCAAGGCGGCTAAAGCCTGCAACCGCTTACCTCCTCACGTTTGAAAACGGGGGCATCCGCTCGTTTTTCGGTGACATATTCCTACACTGAATCAAAGATTACAGTGTAGGCAACGAGCGTGACTCCTGGTATCCCATCGGACGTTTCCAAAGCTCTGCTTAGGGCACATTAAAGCTCAATTTGATCAAAATCAAGGTTTCTAATTCTTCATCCTTTAATCTTCTCTAAACTTTGCCAAACCGCCGATCGCGCTGTTGATAAGCACTCAGGGCACAGTGGAATTCACGGCGATCGAAATCAGGCCACAGAGTATTGGTGACATACAATTCGGCATAAGCCACTTGCCAGAGGAGGAAATTGCTGATTCGCATTTCGCCACTAGTACGAATTAACAAATCGGGATCGCAGTTGCCAGCCGTATACAGATGATGTTGAAAAAGAGCTTCGTCGATTTCATCGGGTTGGAGAAGTCCTTGTTGAACTTTGGCGGCGATCGATCGACAGGCTTGTACGATTTCCTGCCGTCCGCCATAGTTTGTAGCCACGGTGAAATGAATGCCCTGGTTGTGGTAAGTTTGCTCCATCGATCGTTCAATTTCAGTTTGAAGCGATCGGGGTAGGGCATCTAAATTCCCCACAAAGCGAATCTTCACGTCCTCTGCCATCATTTCTCGTAGCTCTTGCCGCAAGACTCGCTCAAATAGGGTCATGAGAAAATCGACTTCTTCCAACGGACGACCCCAGTTTTCTGTGGAAAAAGCATATGCAGTGAGGGCTTGAATTCCCCAATCTTTACAGCAACGAAGGATATCCTTGAGAGTATCGACTCCTCGACGGTGCCCTATAATTCGGGGTAAGCCCTGCTTTTTTGCCCATCGACCATTACCATCCATAATCACAGCGACATGTTTGGGTAAACGGTCTCGATCGAGGTCGGCAGGTAACTCTTGTAGGATGGTTGGGTTTGCAGTCATTTTTTCTCCCGCGAAGCCGATGATTTACGAAACAAGCGAGAAGATAGAGCCGTCGTTTTAGCTCTGAGACGACGCCCCAGCATCCGAAACGGCGCAACCGCTTCAGGATCAACTGAGGACGAGAACCGCTCTTGTAATAGTTCCCTCAGTTTACTGCTAGTCAACGGTCGATTCAGGGTACCTCGTTCGGCTAGCGAGATTGACCCCGTCTCTTCAGAAACCACCACACAAACGCAATTTTCGACTTGTTCAGTAATGCCCATAGCGGCTCGGTGACGGGTACCTAACTGACGGGATGCTGTTCGTTGTGAGATAGGCAGGATGACCCCAGCCGCCACCACTCTAGAGCCACGAATAAACACGGCTCCATCGTGCAGCAGGGTTGAGGTTTGAAAAATTGTTTGCAACAATTCCTTCGAGACCTCCGCATTTAAGCGAACGCCCGGAACCGAGAAATCTCGCTCATCAATGGGGCGATCGGTTTCCAAAATTAGCAAGGCTCCAGTGCGGTTTTGAGAAAGTTCCTTAACAGCATCCACAATTTCATCGATTACGCTATCAGGCTTAGGCATGGCTTCCCTAGAAGGACGGAAGAGTTGCAGAATTTCTCCTCTCCCTAATTGTTCTAGCAGACGACGAAATTCCGCCTGAAGAATGAACGCCATCGCCACGGCTGAACCAATCACCAGTTTTTCTAACACAAAATTCAGCAAAGTTAGCCCTAGAAGACCGCTAACTGCCGAAGCCAGCATCAGAACGATCAGTCCCCTGACCATCCATAGGGTACGTCGCTCTCCAATAATGACCAGGAGCATATAGGTCAAGATGAGTACTAACCCAATATCGATTACACGGAGCAACTGCAAGGACCAAGTCCAGCCAAGCTTCGTCAGCAATTGCTCCAACAGAGATCCCATCTGCTCGACTCTGGGTTAACCAATATTGGAAGGATGAAGGATAAAAGTGGAAGATTGAAGGATAAAGGATGAAGATTGAATAAAGTTTTAAGTTTTAAATTTGAAGTCTTGAACATTAAGCCAGGACATTTACCCTAACATCTAGAACCGAGAACTTAAAACTGAGAACTTAAACCCCAAAACTTAAACCTCAAAACTTAAATTCCTCTATCATCCATCTAGCATGAACTTCATCCTTCATCCTTCATCCTTTCTCTACAAGCCGTTCTGGTAGACAATCGTGATGAATCAAATCTTGATAGCTTTCTCGTTGCAGAATCACATTTGCTTCGCCCGCATTCACAAGAACGGCAGCTGAACGAGTCAAGCGATTGTAATTGGATGCCATGCTGTAGTTGTAGGCTCCAGTGCCCATGACTACAAGTGTGTCACCTGGATGCGTTTGGGGTAGCTGTGCTTCCTTAATTACAATGTCACCCGATTCGCAGTGCTTTCCGGCAACTGTCACTGTTTCTGTTGCCTCAGCCGACAGTTTGTTGGCTAGAACGGCTCGATACACAGACTGATAAGTTATGGGACGAGGATTATCAGACATTCCCCCATCTACGGTTACATAGGTTCGTAGTCCGGGGATTACTTTGTGGCTGCCGATCGTATATGCCGTTACGCAAGCAGAACCAATCAGCGATCGTCCCGGTTCTGCCATCAATCGAGGCAGCGGCATCCCCTGTTCCGCACAAACGCGAACAACACCTTCACAAATCACTCGAACCCATTCATCAATACTCGGTGGATCATCGGCTTCAGTGTAACGAATTCCTAAGCCGCCTCCAATATCTAGTTCTTTCACGGGTAGCCCATATTGGGCGGCTTTACTCATCCATCGCATCATCATCCCAGCCAAATCTACATGAGGCTGAAGTTCAAAGATTTGCGACCCCATATGAGCATGAAGACCAACGCAATTTAGAGCAGGCTTCTGGCTCACGAACGCAAAAACCTGATCGAGTTGGTCGAGGTCAAACCCAAATTTCGTATCACGGTGCCCTGTACGAATGTATTCGTGTGTGTGACAGTCAATTCCAGGTGCTATACGGAGCAAGATCCGAATGGGAGATGGAGGATTGCCATTCATCCTTCCGCCTTCTGCCTTCGTTCTTGCCAGGGTTTCGAGTTCGTGCCAGTTATCAACGACGATCGTGCAGCCCGTTTCGATCGCAAACTGAAGCTCATCGATCGACTTGTTGTTCCCGTGGAAATAAACCAATTCGGGGTTTACACCTGCTTGTAAGGCGGTGTAAAGTTCTCCACCAGAGACAACATCCAATCCCAGTCCTTCACTAGCAACGATCGCACAAACCGCCAGACAATTCCAGGCTTTTGAGGCATAGATGACCAGTGATTCGCCTGGATAATAACGGTGGAAGGCTTGCCGATAATGACGGCATCCCGATCGCAGGGTTTCTTCATCCAAAATATACAGAGGAGAACCAAATCGCTGAACCAAGTCAGGAACGTCACAACCACCAATTTCCAGATGATCTTGACTGTTCACAATCGCCGTCAGAGGCAGGAGCAATTGATTTGGGGAGAGAGTTTGGGTTGTAGGAGTGGGCAAAAAGTGTAAACCAGACCGCACTGCCGCCGAGGTTGATACCATTCGTGTAACTTGTCCTTCAGTAAGCGTTCCCTAGGAATGGGAGATGATTATTTGGCTTTATTAACCAGTGTACAATTGAGGACTGTACAAAAATTACCGATTCACTGAGTTTATTTAGGTTGGCGTGAAATTTTTGGAGCTAATGCCCCTGACCGCAGAGATGCTCTCAGCCGCAGTGGAACTCGATCAACTCTGCTTAGGTGGCTTATGGACATTAGATGGCTATCGTAGAGAGTTAGAGAGTCCCAACAGTGACTTAATTGTCTTGCAAGCGGATTCATCTTCGGAACTCTTGGGATTAGGCTGTGTGTGGGCTATCTTGGATGAAGCCCACATTACTGTGTTAGCGGTTCACCCAAATTATCGGCAACAGGGTTTTGGACAGGCGTTATTGTGTTCCTTGCTGACGCTGGCTTGGCAACGGGGATTAGAATGGGCAACCCTGGAGGTGAAAGTTTCCAACCAGATTGCTATTTCGCTCTACCGCAAGTTTGACTTCCAGGAAGTGGGTCGGCGACGACGATATTATCAGGATACTGGGGAAGATGCTCTTATCCTATGGCGTAAAGGCTTGCAGCATCAGGAGTTTCCTCGCACGCTGCAAACGTGGAAACGTCAAATCGACGATCGCCTCTACCAGTCCGGTTGGCATCTATCGTGGATTAGAGAAAGTGATCGGGCACCTCTCTGTGAATGATGCAGAGCAGGAGACGAAAAGACTGCGGAGAATCCGTGCAGTTCTTTTCTCTGCGCCTCCATAATCCTGTATTTTCAACTTTACTCTTGACTTTGGTACCCCTTTTTCATGAAAATCTCACTTCGGGAGTTAAATCAGATTTTTGAATCTGACGGCTGATCCCCAGAGTTTTCTCCTCTCACACCACACAAAACCTGTTTGGGATCAATACGGCTAGGCTTCGGTGATCCCTACCTATGACCTGCTGTTCGTGCGTAACAGCTTGAGGAATTTCCTATGCTAAAATCAGCGTACCGGCACGCACCAGGTGATAAAGGAACGCCATGTTTGAACGCTTCACAGAAAAAGCCATAAAGGTAATTATGCTTGCCCAGGAAGAAGCTCGTCGCCTGGGACATAATTTCGTAGGGACTGAGCAGATCCTCCTGGGTCTGATTGGAGAAGGGACGGGCGTCGCCGCCAAAGTACTGAAATCGATGGGCGTCAACTTGAAGGACGCTCGGATTGAAGTCGAAAAAATCATTGGTCGAGGCTCTGGCTTCGTCGCAGTAGAAATTCCGTTCACCCCACGCGCCAAACGAGTTTTGGAACTCTCTTTGGAGGAAGCTCGCCAACTCGGACACAACTACATTGGCACAGAGCACCTGCTCTTGGGATTGATTCGGGAAGGTGAAGGGGTCGCAGCACGAGTTTTGGAAAACCTGGGAGTAGACCTATCAAAGGTTCGGACACAAGTGATCCGGATGCTAGGTGAAACGGCTGAAGTCTCCACAGGGGGTAGCCAAGGGCGGACTAAGACCCCCACCCTGGATGAGTTCGGCTCTAATCTGACTCAGATGGCATCGGAAGGCAAACTTGACCCCGTGGTCGGTCGCCAGAAAGAGATTGAGCGGGTCATTCAAATTCTCGGTCGTCGTACCAAGAATAACCCTGTCCTGATTGGGGAACCCGGTGTTGGTAAGACAGCGATCGCTGAAGGACTCGCTCAGCGAATTGCTACCAATGATATACCCGATATCCTGGAAGACAAGCGGGTTGTCACACTAGACATTGGTCTACTAGTTGCAGGTACAAAATATCGAGGCGAATTTGAAGAACGTCTTAAGAAGATCATGGATGAAATTCGTCAAGCCGGAAATGTAATTCTGGTGATTGACGAGGTACATACCTTGATTGGTGCAGGTGCGGCAGAGGGTGCGATCGATGCAGCCAACATTCTTAAACCTGCCCTTGCCCGTGGTGAACTCCAGTGCATCGGGGCAACTACATTAGATGAATACCGTAAGCATATTGAGCGCGATGCGGCTTTGGAACGTCGCTTCCAGCCTGTTATGGTCGGTGAACCCACTGTTGCTGAAACGATCGAAATTTTGCATGGTCTGCGCGATCGCTATGAGCAACATCATCGCCTGAGAATTTCTGATGAGGCGTTAGAAGCTGCTGCAAAACTATCCGATCGCTACATCTCTGACCGCTATCTGCCCGATAAGGCAATTGACTTGATTGATGAAGCGGGTTCCCGTGTTCGTTTGATCAACTCTCAGTTGCCTCCAGCCGCGAAAGAACTGGATAAGGAATTGCGTCAAGTCCGTAAGGAAAAAGATGATGCAGTTCGCAATCAAGACTTTGATCGAGCTGGTGAATTGCGCGATCGGGAGATGGAAATCAAAACAGAAATCCAAGCGATTACTAAAAACCGCAAGGCGGAGACTGAGGGCAACGATGAATCGCCTGTCGTTACGGAGGAAGATATTGCTCAGATTGTCGCCTCTTGGACAGGGATTCCAGTGAACAAACTCACTGAGTCTGAATCCGAGAAACTGCTGCACATGGAAGATACCTTACATCAACGGATGGTGGGTCAAGAAGAAGCAGTCAGGGCAATTTCTCGTGCGATTCGTCGTGCCCGTGTGGGTCTGAAGAACCCGAACCGTCCGATTGCTAGCTTCATCTTCTCCGGCCCAACTGGGGTGGGTAAAACGGAGCTTGCTAAGTCCCTCGCGGCTTACTTCTTCGGGGCTGAAGAGGCAATGATTCGCCTGGATATGTCCGAGTTTATGGAGCGGCATACCGTTTCTAAGCTGATTGGTTCGCCTCCGGGTTACGTGGGCTACAACGAAGGCGGTCAGTTAACTGAAGCTGTTCGCCGTCGTCCTTACACTGTAGTGCTGTTCGACGAAATCGAGAAAGCGCACCCGGATGTCTTCAATATGCTGCTGCAAATCCTGGAAGACGGTCGCTTGACCGATGCCAAGGGTCGCACAGTGGATTTCAAGAATACCTTGATTATCATGACTTCCAACATTGGTTCTAATGTGATCGAGAAAGGAGGTGGCGGTCTGGGCTTTGAGATTGCGACTACGGATGCAGCAGAGTCTCAATATAACCGAATTCGATCGCTCGTTCTTGAAGAACTGAAGCGTCCGTTCCGTCCAGAGTTCCTTAACCGAGTTGACGAGATCATTGTCTTCCGTCAATTGACTAAGGACGAGGTGAAGCGGATTGGCGATATCTTACTCAAGGAGGTTGTCGTTCGTCTGCAAGAGCAAGACATCACGCTAGAGGTGACTGAACGCTTCAAGGATCGGCTTGTAGAAGAGGGCTATAACCCTAGCTATGGTGCGCGTCCCTTGCGTCGGGCAATCATGCGCCTGCTAGAAGATTCGTTGGCTGAGGAAATCCTCTCTGGTCGAGTCAAGCCTGGAGATGTGGCGATCGTCGATATCGGTGAAGATGGTCAGGTGCAAGTTCGCCAGGGCGAAAAGCGGGAGCTATTGCCCCAAGCGGCTGAGCAAGTCTAATCCAGTTATCTAAGTCAAATATCTCTAAAGGAGGGTGGCAACTGATTCGATCGACTCGGATCAGGGCTGCCCTCCACTCTTTATGGGCGACTTCTGCCGATCGCATCGTGACTTGATGCTAGCTGGAAGAACTCAGAGAATCATTCTTGATCTGAACTCGGAACTTGTCCTTCAAATCCCGATCGCTCCCCCTCTGAACTCGAAATTTGCACTGGAGACTGCGATCGTTGTCTTTCCGAATGCAAAACTTGTCTCTCAAAACTCGATCGTTCCCCTTCTGAACTCAGAACTTTCGCTCTGGAACTCGATCGCTCCCCATCCCAACTCAAAACTTTCCCTTCAAAACTCAAAGCTTCAGTAAAGAATTCCCTCTTTCGGAAAATTCTGTGCTATCGCTGGATCAAGTCATAGCTCCCGTCACCTGCCCCTATGAAAGCCAGCCAAGTTCTGAGACGTTACGAGAAAGGAGAACGCGATTTCTGCCATGTCAATTTGCGAGGACAGTCGTTTAAAGGACAAGATCCAACTGCCCGATCGCCCAGACCCCGCCCAACCCAACCTGAAAGACCTGTTGAGAGAATTGCAGGCGGCGATCGACTCTGATCCTGATTTACCGGACACTGACAAAGCCGATTTGCTGGAACAGGTGCAGAATTTAGCCGAGGCAAAGCAAACCGAAGAACCCGCGAAAAAAGAAGGGCTAGTGCGGAAAGCCAAGAAGATGTTTGAGGTGACATTGCAGAGCCTACCTGCGACCGCCCAAATTGTAGAGTCCTGTGGTAAGCTGCTGCCACTGATCCTGAAGGCATTAGGATTTCTGGTGTAATGAGGGTTGAGGAGTTGCATCTGGAATCAAGTCATGAAAGTACAGCCTAAAGAAATTCAGCTATACCTGACAAGTGATGGCAGAGTTCCTTTTATCGAATGGCTGGATACACTAAAAAATATCAAAGCTCAAACCGTCATCAACAAAAGACTCGATCGAGTGCGTCTGGGTAATCTGGGTGACTTTAAATCAGTTGGGGCAGGCGTGTTTGAGCTACGGATCGATTTTGGTCCAGGCTATCGAGTCTACTTTGGGCAGGTGGGTTCGACCCTTGTTTTGCTTCTTTGTGGAGGTGACAAAAGCTCACAAGACCGCGATATTCTTAAGGCTAGGGAGTACTGGCAAGACTATGAAAAACGTCAAGGCACTAACCCATAAAAGCTATCAAGCTTACTTGATTTCAAAGCTTAAAAATCCAAACTATGCGGCCACCTATCTAGAAACTCATTTGGAAGAACTCACACCTGAGCCTGAATTACTCCGTCTAGCTCTTCTGAATGTGTTTGAAGCATTGAGCGAACTACACATGATCGATGAACAGGCTGAATTGCATCGACAGCAGCTAGATAATTTGTTGAGTGAGTCCGGCTATGAGGGAATTTTTAACCTGGCAAGATGGCTCAATGATCTGGGATTGAAGCTGACGGTCACGGCTGGCTTAACTGCCACGGTTGACGCAACCAAGCACACCACCAACCAACTGCCCGATCGCCCAGACCCCACTCAACCCAACTTGAAAGTAGCAGTAGTCAGTGAGAAGTCTTTAGAATTGCTGAAAGTTCACTTGAGTGAGTATCACTCTTATTTGGATCGAGCATTAGCAGCCGTTAAAGTTCTTGAAACTGCCGATCCAACATCCGAGGAATTTTCCGATGCCTTAGCTGTGTTGCATGTGTCTGCAACCGTTTTAGAACCCTATTCAGAAGGAATGGTCGAAGCGATCGACCACTACACAGAGAATCTGCCAGAGGATGACGAGGTAAATGAGGCTTTACTCAAACCGATCGCAAAACCAGAATAATCAGAGCAATGAATTGAGTTGTTGCACGATCGGATCTTCTTGTTGTTGTGTGATTCGTTTGTAAGTTTTTGCAACTTCAGCCGCCATTTGCTCGTCAATCCCTCTAGCTTCTCGTTTCGATCGACATTGGCTGTAGCGTGTTTGGTAGAATTCTGAGTGAAATAGCGTTACTGCAATTTCCTTTATTAATCCATCGTCTAAGCAAGCAGAAATCTCACCGCTTTCAACATCATTTCGCAATGAAACTTTTGCTTTATACCGAATAAGTGCCCGCATGGGGATGTAGTGAGCCGATTCCATAGGTCATTACTTACTCTACGATGCAGTGAAGTATACCTCCCTCTGTACTCTAACTCAATCACTACAGAGATAGATTCAAACCTACATCACCTGCTTATATGACTTGGAGTACAGGAACTTTGAACAACATTGAAACCGCCGGTGCATCCTGGATCGTGACAAGAGTTGTCTAATCGACCCCTAACCGTCGAGAATGGTACAGAGCATTACCTATAGGGGGGTGAAGTGAGCCACGGACTGGATTACGACTTGGTAATTATTGGGGCTGGAGTGGGGGGGCATGGAGCTGCCCTCCACGCCGTGAGTTGTGGTTTGAAAACTGCAATTATCGAAGAAGCGGAGATGGGCGGTACCTGCGTTAACCGGGGCTGCATTCCTTCTAAGGCGCTATTGGCGGCATCCGGACGGGTGCGAGAACTGCGCGATGCCCATCACCTCAAAGCATTAGGCATTCAGGTACAGAATGTCGCGTTTGAGCGACAAGCGATCGCGGATCACGCCAATAATCTCGTCCTGAAGATTCGCGATGACCTGACGAACAGCCTCAAACGATTGGGCGTGGAAACGATTCGAGGGCGAGGCAAACTAGCAGGACACCAGAAAGTCACCATCACAACGGAATCAGGCGAGAAAACGATTACGGCTCAAGATATTATCATTTCTTCGGGTTCGGTTCCGTTTGTCCCACCAGGGATCGAACTGGATGGAAAGACGGTTTTTACGAGCGACGACGGGCTGAAGCTAGACTGGTTGCCGCCTTGGGTGGCGATCGTCGGCAGTGGCTATATTGGTCTAGAATTTGCCGATATCTACACGGCGCTCGGTTGCGAAGTGACGCTGATCGAAGCTCTCGATCAACTGATGCCAGGATTTGACCCTGATATTGCAAAATTGGCGCAACGAGTCTTGATTACTCCCCGCGATATCGAGACAAAAGTAGGACTGCTAGCGAAAAAGGTAACTCCCGGTTCCCCTGTCATAATTGAATTAGCGAATGCCAAAACCAAAGAGACATCGGAAATTTTGGAAGTAGATGCCTGCCTCATCGCAACCGGACGGATTCCGGTCACAACCGATCTGGGACTGGATTCTGTCGGCGTAGAACTCGATCGCCGTGGATTTATCAGCGTCAACGACCAGATGGCAGTATTAGTAGACGGACAGCCTGTGCCGCATTTATGGGCGATCGGGGATGCAACCGGTAAGATGATGTTGGCTCATGCTGCCTCTGCCCAGGGAGTGGTCGCTGTTGAAAACATCTGCAATCATCCCCGTTCAATCGACTATCGCAGCATTCCAGCCGCCGCCTTTACTCATCCTGAAGTGAGCTTTGTTGGACTGACGGAGCCTGCCGCTCAAGAACTCGCCAAAGCCGAAGGCTTCAAAGTCGCAACGGTACGCTCCTACTTTAAGGGCAACTCAAAAGCGATCGCGGAAGGCGAAACTGATGGCATGGCAAAAGTGATTTATCGCGAGGACACTGGAGAGGTGCTAGGTGTCCACATTTTCGGATTCCATGCCGCCGACTTGATTCAAGAAGCCGCAAACGCGATCGCCAAACGTCAGTCTGTTCATGACCTCGCCTTCTTCGTCCACACTCACCCAACCCTGTCTGAAGTACTGGACGAAGCCTACAAACGAGCCATAAAAGGATGAAGGATGAAATGTAAATCGAGTTTTCCAACTTCTGCTAACAGTTTTGATCCCAGCTGAGTCTTTGATTCATCCTTGCCCGTTCGTTCCTTTCCCTTCATCCCTCATCCCCATCCTTCATCCCCATCCCTCATCTTTACCTATGCAAATTCGTCGTCGTCCCCCTAATCCTACGGTTGCTGTTGAAACCTTACGGTATCAGGTAAAAATGCCGGATAGTGAACCTCAGAACATTCTGGAGGAAATTGTTTGGCATAAAGAGAAAGAAGTTGACCAGATGCGAGAACGGTTGCCGCTCATGGATTTACAGCGTCAAGTCCTTGAAGCGCCTCCGCTGCGAGACTTTGTAGCGGCGTTGCGTCAGGGACAAACTCAGCCTGCGCTGATTGCGGAGGTCAAGAAAGCGTCACCGAGTAAAGGAGTGATTCGAGAGGATTTCGATCCCGTGGCGATCGCCCATTCGTATGAATCTGCTGGAGCTGCCTGCATCTCTGTTTTGACGGATGAGCGATTTTTCCAGGGCAGTTTTAGCCATCTTCGCCAAATTCGCGAGGTTGTCGATATTCCTTTGCTTTGTAAAGATTTCTTGATTTATCCGTATCAAATTTACCTGGCACGAGTCAATGGAGCAGATGCGATACTCCTAATTGCCGCTATTCTATCTGATAAGGACTTGCAATATTTCCTGAAAATCACCAAAGGACTAGGGATGACAGCATTAATTGAAGTTCATACCCTGGAGGAACTCGATCGAGTGTTGAGCTTGCAAGGGACAACCCTAGTAGGCATCAACAATCGTAACTTGGCAGACTTTTCCGTGGATCTGCAAACCACTCGCCAGATTTTAGTATCCAGAGGGGAACAACTCCGAGAAAAGGGAATCTTAGTGGTCAGTGAATCGGGTTTACACACAGCAAACGACCTCCAATGGGTCTACCAATCTGGGGCTGAAGCGGCGCTAATCGGTGAGTCGCTGGTCAAACAATCTGATCCGGGTGAGGCAATTGCCTCCTTGTTTGCTCAACCCACTTTTCCCTAGCCTCACTGAAAGGCTTCACGAGACGATGATTTAGGTGCATACTTAAGTTCAAGTTTAAATTTATTTACAGTTTGTAAACCACAGGCTGCATGGATCCCATCCCTCTCCCTTCCCATATCCACTACGAACTCCTGCTGCAACTCCTGGAACGCCAGACGATGTTAGCCGTAGGGCGAAAATCGCCTCAGCAAGAGCAAGTACACGAGTTGATCATTACTCTGCGGAAAGCCTTAACTCAGCAAAAACAGTTGGAGGACAGTTGCAAACGATCGAATCTGCCGATCGACTATCGTTGGTCGCTCAATCATGCGACTCCTGACCCCATTTCCTCATCAACGATCGTGAATGAGTAAGCTAAATGTGCGTTCATGGCTGCCTTGCTCCCTTTACGGTGAAACAGGCGGCTCGACTGCTAATTCGCTTATTGCCTAAGCTTATCGGCTAATTAAAGATCTGCCATTTGTGAATTCATCGAGTAGACTTTACGCAGCATCACGTCTGTTGACTGAGGAGGAATCGGGTTCGGGAGGTTTTGGGTGTCGCAGTCAGACTCATTACAAGAAGATTGGTCGATCGCCAGTCCGCTTTGTCTTCATCCGGAAGCTGCTGAGGGTGGAGTTGGGCTGACATTGGCTCCGGCTGAGTATCAAGCACTTCTGGAGGAGTTGGCGGAAGCTCAAGATCTCGATCAGCAGCGACTCACTCGAATTGCTCAACTGGAGCAAGCGCTTGATCAAGCGTTGGTATGTCTGGATGATCTGAAAGCGCAAATCCGAGATCAAAATGTTTTAGAGACGCAGTTAGCAGCGACGGAAGACTTTTCGCATGTTCAACAGCAAGCGATCGCCCGTCTCAAGTTACAGCTAACGGAATGTCAGCAGGCATTAGAGTCGCAAATCCTGGAAACCCAACAGCGAGATCAGGCGGTACAGGAATTGATGGCGACGATCGAAACGCTGACTCAGGCTCAACAGCAGGAGATCGAACGCTTACGATTGCGTCTGACTCAAGATCAGCGAGAGGCGCAATCTCAGCGCAACCGTTCAGAGAAACAGATTCAGGATTTACAAACAACGCTGGAGATTCGGCAGCAGCGAATTTCTGAATTAGAAGCAGAAACCTTAGCGGCTCGAAGCCTGACTGCCAGCTTCCAAGGACAACTGGAGATCGCGCAACAACAGGTTAAAGAACTCTCTACCACATTGCGGCATCATCAGGCGAGTTGGGCACAACTTGAAGCCCAGTTGGAGCAAACCCAGGTCGCGTCTAAAGTACGGCAAAACTTAGCGCAAAACCTAGCTGCCTCTCCGACCCGGAGCCAAACTCCGCCAGAACCCGGAGCCACGCTGGCTGCCGTGCATCAAGATTTGATCAGAACTCAGCGCCAGGTGAAAAACCTGGAACAACAGTTGATGCAGCAGATGATGTCTCAGACGCAGTGGCAGCAAAGTCATTACCAGCTTGAAGAGGAGCGCGATCGCCTCCAAGCCCGCATTACTACGCTGGAGCAGCAATCGTCTGAAATGCAGGAGCAGATTCTTCATCAGGCGCAGCAAGCTTCTGAATATGAAACTGCCGTTCAATATTGGAAAGATCACTGCACGATGAGCCAACGTCAGATGGCGCAATTGAAAGAATGGGTGGAGCAATCACTCACTCATCAATCCACTGGTGGCGAAATAATGCTTAATACACTGGCAGATTTCTTGGCAACGTTACAACCCGCTACTCCGGTTGAACCCTCGGATGCAGCACCATCACCACTGCCATTGTCACGCCTGAAACCCTTAGAATTACCGGACTTTCTGGTTCGTCGTCGCTCGAATAAATCTAAGGAGCAAGGCTCTGGAACGAGAAGTTAAAGGGTTCTGGGGATCAAGTGAGTGAAAAGTTTTTTAAAAAAAGCTCGAAATCCATATAAATTAAAGGTTTCATCGATCCATATTTTGAAAGTAGCCCTTAGAATAAAGCATTGAAAATTCGTAGTCATGGGAGTTTCAGCCATTTTGAACTGGATCTCGGCTCGAAAATTCACTTCTCGATCGCTTCTTCGCGATTTGGAACCCCGTCTACCGCTGTAATAACGTTCAAAACGTTCTAAGGAGATACCCAATGAACAAAGGTGAATTGGTGGATAAGGTTGCTGAAAAAGCAAATGTCACCAAGAAGCAAGCCGATGCAGTTCTGACCGCTGCGATCGACTCGATTATGGAAGCCGTTTCTAATGGCGATAAAGTAACCCTGGTGGGATTCGGCTCATTTGAGCCACGCGAACGCAAAGCTCGCGAAGGTCGCAATCCTAAAACGGGTGAAGCGATGGAAATTCCGGCTACCAAAGTACCTGCGTTTTCTGCTGGTAAGTTATTCAAGGAAATGGTGGCTCCAAAGTAATAGGCGGCTTCGTGCAAGTTTCATCCTCAGCACAACCCGTACATGGGGGGAATTTAACCTGGGCAGCCATAATCGCAGGCTGTTCCCCCCTTGCTATTTTAGATTTCTCCGCTAGCATCAACCCATTGGGACCCCCGCCATCCGCGATCGAGGCAATCCAGGCTCATTTATTGGATGTGAAAGCCTATCCTGATCCGGAGTATGGCGAATTGCGATCGGCACTCAGTCGATTTCATCACGTCCCGCCCGATTGGATTTTGCCCGGAAACGGTTCCGCCGAACTGCTTACCTGGGCGTGTCGAGATTTAGCCAAACACGATGTAACTTGCCTGTTCACTCCAGCCTTTGGCGACTATTCGCGGGCGTTGCAGGCATTTGAGGCTAAGATTACAACGATTCCGCTTTTATCGTGGGATGATGACCTGGCTGACTGTGATCTGGCTGACTGTGATCTGGCTATAAGGATACAAGATCGGGAAAATTGGATTAAAGCCGATCGCCAGATTGATTCAACCCCCTCTCATTCAACCCGTGGTTTACTCCTGAACAACCCACACAACCCAACGGGAATGTTATTGTCCAGAGAGCAAGTTCGATCGTGGATTGATCCGTTTGGACTGGTGGTCGTAGATGAAGCGTTTATGGATTTCCTGCGACTGAATCAGCAACAGAGCATGATGGATTGGGTGCAGGATCATCCAAATTTAGTGATACTGCGATCGTTGACCAAGTTCTACAGTCTCCCCGGACTGCGACTAGGTTATGTGATCGCCCACCCCGATCGCCTACGCCGCTGGCAACAGTGGCGTGATCCTTGGTCAGTCAATGCGTTAGCCGTGGCAGCCGCTATTGCCGTTCTCCAAGATATCCCATTCCAGCAGCAAACCTGGGATTGGCTAGAGGAAGCGCGATTACACTTATTTCAGGGCTTAGCCGCCTTACCGGGACTCCATCCTCTTCCGGGTGCCGCTAATTTTTTGCTAGTTCGCTCAGAATCCTCTGTCCTGGCGATACAACGGCAGTTGCTTCAGCGCTATCAGATTTTGATCCGCGATTGTATGAGCTTTGCGGAATTGGGCGATCGGTTCTTTCGCGTTGCTGTCCGCACTCCGGCTGAAAATCAACGACTCTTGGATGGATTGGCTGACATCCTCAACGATCAATCTCAGGAATCACTATGACGATCGAGTATGACTTAGTGATTATTGGGGGCAGTCTGGTGGCTCGATATGCCGCCGCTAACGCCAGTCGGCTCAACGCTCGTGTGGCTTTGGTTGAGCCAAACACCCAAACTCAGGGTCAAGACGCCGCTATCTTCCATCAGAGCGTGATGTACCTCGGACGGCTGATCCAGCAGATCCGTCATGCTCAGCATCAGGGATGGTATTGGCAGGAAAAGCCCACCCTCCGATGGCAAGATCTGGCGCAATGGACACAAGCCATAACGGAAATAATTGATGAGAACGGGGTGCCAAGCTTGTCTCTTCCCCATTTGGCGGCATCGGGTGTAGATGTGGTGTTGGGGCAAGGAGCATTTGTGGAACGGCTGCCCTCCCGCCCTCGATCGTCTACATTCAACGCATTAAGCCGCCATCCATTGATAGTTGAGGTTGAGAATCGCTCACTGCGATCGCGTACTTGCCTCCTGGCTCCTCCGTCTCAGCCGATCATTCCGGAGATTGAAGGCTTAGCCAGCATCAACTATCTGACGATCGACTCTTTGAGTCAGCAGTCTTGGGAAGCTCTGCCAGCGCGTCTGATTATTTTTGGCGGCGAACCCAGAAGTATTGAACTGGCGCAAGTCTTCAATCGATTAGGGTCTCAAGTCACGTTGGTAGTTAGCAGCAAGCGCCTTCTCCCGTATGAAGACGAGGAAGCGATCGCCCTCCTTCAGGCAATATTGGAAGCTGAGGGAATCTCCATTCTTACTCAAACCCGCATTACCCAAACTCGACAAATTGGGGATCACACTTGGGTACAGGCAGGAAATCAGGCATTGGAAGCCGATGCGCTCTTGTTGGCATTGGGACGACAGCAAGCCTTAACAGCGTTCAATTTAGAGTCGATCGGCGTTAAATGGCATCCACGCGGCATTCCGGTTAATCAAACATTGCAAACCACGAATTCTCGAATTTATGCTTGTGGTGAAGCACTCGGCGGCTATCCGTTGTTCCATCTGGCGCAGTATGAAGCTGATCTTGTCCTCAAAAACGCTCTTCTCTTTGCCTCTACTCAAGTGGATTATCGACCGATTCCGATCGCCATCTGGACTGATCCAGAGTTCGTCCGAGTTGGTCTGACGGTATCCCAAGCCAGACAACACTACGGAGACAAAATTTTTGTGTTGCAGCAAGAATTTAAGACGCTGCTGAAGGCCCACATTCACGGAGAAACGATCGGGTTCTGTAAGCTGATTGTGCGCTCCAATGGTGAGATTTTAGGGGCACATATTCTTGGAGCAGGTGCAAGTGAATGGATCGGCACGATCGCCCTAGCCATACAAAAACGAATGAACATCAGAGCGATCGCCCAACTTCCGTTCATCTCTCCCACCTTTTCAGAAATTCTCCGATCGATCGCCTATCAATGGCAACAACCCTCGTTCATCCGTCGCTTTTGGATCTGATTGAATGGGGCTGATTCGAGCGTGAAGTTTGGGGTTGTCTCCGGGTTCTGTTGTCGGCATCTCTAAGATGCAACGCTTACAATAGCAAAGAAAATTTTCCTGGATAAACAGCCTTCTGTGGGAGCGATCGAATGAAAGTTACAATCTCACTAAACGATCCGGATTTGAGTGACGAAGCGTTGCAAAGGTATGTTGAAGCGTTAGTGCCTCAAGTGAAAGAAGTCGATGGGGTGGAAGATGCAACCCTTGTGCCCTTTAATCAGGCTCTCGCCGTTGCCGGAATGACACCTAAGAGTGTTGGAGGCTTTTTGATTGGGGCAATGCAAGCGGAAGTCAATTTTGAAAACATCGGAAAGCTGTGGAATTTTCTCAAGGATCGCCTCGCCAACAAATCTCTAGAAGCGGCGTTTGAGGCTCCTGATGGCAGAAAGTTTACAGGTAAAGCGAATAACCAGGAAGATTTTGAGTTTCTGATGCAGCAGGCAGAGGAGTTTTTTAAGGCGTGAGCAAGGTTGCCCTCTTGATTGGGGTGAGTGAGTATAGTGAACCTGATTTAAATGCCTTGCCGAATGCGATCGCTGACATTCGCGCACTCCAAGAGGTTTTGCAGCACCCGGAGATGGGTAATTTTGCCCCTGAAGATGTCATCGTTTTGGAAAATCCGAAGCGAGAGCAAATGGAGGAAGCGATCTACACCCTGTTTGCCAATCGCCAGAAAGAGGATTTGGTGCTGTTCTATTTTTCAGGACATGGAATCACTGATGAAAACGGCAAGCTTTATCTGGTTACGCCAACCACTCGCAAGGATACGAAGGGTAGACTTGTAAAACACACGGCGCTGGCGGCGAACGAACTCCACAACAACATGGCAGAAAGCCGATCGGAACGCCAAGTCCTTATCTTCGATTGTTGTTTTAGTGGAGCCTTTGCTAGAGGGGTTACTCTAAAAGCCGACAACACTATTGACATTCAGGCACAGTTAGGCAGCAAAGGACGGGCGATTTTAACCTCTTCCAGCGCCACGCAGCGATCGTTTCACCTGGAAGGCTATGATCTGTCTCTCTACACGCATTACCTGGTAGATGGCATTAAATCTGGAGCCGCCGATCGCGATGGAGACGGATGGATTTCGATTGATGAGTTACATGATTATGTCAGCGATAAAGTTCAGCAAGCCGCACCGACGATGACACCCAAGTTCTTCCCCGTTGAGGAAGGACACCGAATTTTATTAGCCCGATCGCCCAAAGATGATCCTCGATTGAAATATCGCAAGGAAGTCGAGAAGCGCATTAAGCAGGGCAGCTTACGGCTGAATGAATCTCGTTTTTCAGTTCCGGCTCGACGAATGCTCAACACGTTGCGAGGTAAACTGAATTTGTCATCGGAAACGGCAACCCAAATTGAAATCGAAGTGCTGCAACCTTTACGAGAATATCAGCGTAAATTAGAGGAATATGAACAAACGCTGATTGAAACCGTGGAACAAGAAGGGTTTCCCTTCTCTGAATCGATTTTGAATGATCTAAAAGACTATCGAACGTTTTTAGGGTTACGAGATGAGGATATAAAGACGATCGAATCACGGATTTTGGGAGAGTTGGAAGACAGAGAACCCACGGCTTCTCACAAATTCCAGATGATCGTTGATCCTAAATCTTAGAGTCTCATGACAATGCACTTGTACCTTGATACCATAGGTGTTCGCGTAGTTCAATCAAAGATCTATGGCAAGAGATCCTGGAAATTCTCGTCAAGCGGCTAAACAGATTGGTATTTCTAATCGTCCTAGAACCTTTAGAGACAGAATTGGGGAGCGCGATCGCTTTGATGTTTATCGATTTAGCCTGAAAACCCGCAGTAGTTTCAAGCTTGACCTCAAGGGGTTAAAAACCAATGCAGATGTGCTTCTGCTGAACAATCGCGGTCGAGTGATTGGGCGATCGAATCGAGAGGGACGAAGAAATGAAGCAATCACGATCGATTTGAATCAAGGGACGTATTTTGTTCAGGTGAATGCGAGAGGCAGGACAACAACTCGCTACAGATTAATCCTCCGTTCAAATACGATTACCCTTCCTTCACCCAGTCCTGGCAGTCCCGTTCCTTCACCCAGTCCCGGAAGTCCCATTCCTTCACCAGGCCCTGGTGGCGGTTCCAATAGTCCTGCTCCTTTGCCCAACACAGCACCGACGCTTTTGGCAAATCTGGGAGTATCAGTGACTCGCGGTGGCAGTGGGGCGATCGGCGGCACCTTGCTTCAGGCCACTGATCCAGAACAACAAGCCTCTCAACTCGTTTATACGCTGACTAATTTGCCCAAATCTGGACAATTGCGGCTTAATGGCACTCCGCTAACACTCAATGCTTCTTTCACCCAAGATGACCTCAACAACAATCGGGTTATTTATCAACAACCCAACCAACTCGCCAATGAAGTGAGTTTATCTGGAACACCAAAAATTTCAGGTTCCAATGTTGTGTGGGCAGCCTCCGATGGGACGGATACCGAAATTTTCTTTTATAACGGCACAACCGGGATTGTCTCTCAAATTACGTCTAACGATGTCGATGATTTGAATCCACAAATTTCAGGTTTCAATATTGTTTGGCAAAGCGGAATTGACACGGCAGCGGAAATTTTTTTCTACAATGCTTCAACTGGAGAACCTACAAAACGCCTGTCAGATAATGACAATTTTGAAGACACGAATCCACAAATTTCAGGCTTGAATGTAGTTTGGGAAAGGAAGAGAACTAACGATAGTGATGTCCGACTTTATGTTGTTGGCACCTCAACCAGATCTAATTCAATTGGATCACTTAACGATATCGCGACTCAACCTCTGATCTCAGGTTCTCATGTTGCCTTTGAGCAGATTAACTCAACTGGAAATGTGGGAGGAATTTATCTCTACAACATTGATACAGGCAGAACACCCGAACTTCTTACCCGAAGAGTGTCAGATAAATTGACCGCAATTTCTGGCTCGATCGCGGTTTGGGAACGCACAAAGGGCAGCGATAAAGATATTTTTTACTTCAAAGATGGAGAAGATGAAGCTATTTCTGATAGTGTTGTTTTGGATGATTCCTCGGCATTGATTTCTGATTCATTCATTGCCTTTCAGCGCAATCACACATCAGACAATACGCAAGATGGACTCTATCTTTTTGACGTTGAGACTAAATTGATTAAACAAATTACAACCAGTGCATCAGATACGCTTAGTGGCATCTCAGGTTCCAATTTAGTTTGGACTCGATCGGATGGCACTGACACTGAGATTTTCTTCTACAACGGCGCAACGAGCCAAACGATCGCCCTGACCAACAACCTATTGAATGATAGTGACCCGCTCGTCTCAGGTTCTAATGTGGTTTGGCTAAGCGGCACAAGTTCCACTGCCAATCAAATCTCACTCAACAACGCCACTGCCACCAGTGACACCTTCGGATTCAGCATCAGCGACGGAGCATCCGCTACCACAGGCACATTCAATATCACGATCGGCTAGGGTCTGTTTTAAAAGTTGATTTTTCGTGCGCTTCGTGTACGAAAAATCAACCCTTTCAACCAGTTTTAAAGCACGTCCCATAGCAGTAGCCAGCGTGGTTAGGACAATGCCAAAGGCTGAAAGGCAAACGGTCAATCCATCCTGACTCAGCACTCAGTCCTCAGAACTCAGCACTTAGCTATAGGACTGAGGACTGAGAAAACCCCTTCATTCTTCATTCTTCATTTCCCTCTTCCCTCTTCCCTCTTCCCTCTTCATTCTTCCCTCTTCTCCTGCTCAGGCTCTTCTCAGCAATCATTTAGCTGACTCAAAGGGATTTTCTATTTGTGCCTCAGGGGCGATCGAACCCTATGATCTATGATCAAGGTAGTAAAAATGTGGATAAGGATTAGAGTTAGCTCTCATGGTGTTATTTGGATTTGGTAAAAAGCTCTCCCTGCCAACGGTTAACGAGGCGCTTCCCGGACGGACAGAATCGATGCCAGTACCCGATCGCCACTTCATAAACGGCAACCCCCTTAAACCTCCGTTCCCTGAAGGGATAGAACTTGCGATGTTTGGTTTGGGCTGTTTCTGGGGGGCAGAACGGAAATTCTGGCAACAAGAAGGGGTTTACACGACTGCGGTTGGTTACGCGGCTGGAGTCACGCCAAATCCCACATACCGAGAAGTCTGTTCAGGCATGACTGGGCATAACGAAGTGGTTTTCGTGGCTTACGATCCTAAAGTGATCAGCTACGAAGAGTTGCTTAAGATCTTCTGGGAAAGCCACGATCCGACTCAAGGAATGCGCCAAGGCAATGACGCAGGGACTCAATATCGCTCCGGAATTTATGTCTACTCTGAGGAGCAGCGAAACCTAGCCGAAGCTTCCAAAGTTGCTTATGAGCAAGCCCTCAAATCGGAAGGCTATAGTTCAATCACAACCGAAATCCTAGAAGCCCCTGAGTTTTACTATGCAGAGGAGTATCATCAACAATATCTCGCCAAAAACCCAGGCGGCTACTGCGGTCTAGGTGGAACCAAAGTCTGCTACCCTAGCTAAAACATCAGCTTACCAAGCATCTCATCAATAAGAAGCGTCCTTCTGTTGTCGTAAGTTGAGAGATGGGGGCGATCGTTTAGTTTTCAGCCGTCACGCTCTGTGTGGCGATCACAGGTTGACTATTCACTAGTGGACGTTCTTTTGTAAACGTCAACTTGTGACTGATCACATCAATGTAAATAGTGTCGCCTTCAACAAAGGCATTTTCCAGAATTTTAGTGGCGATCGGGTTTTCAATCTCTTTCTGAATGGCTCGTTTCAACGGGCGTGCACCATATACAGGGTCGTAGCCTTTATCCGCAATGAAATTTTGCGCGATATCGGTCAGTTCTAAACCAATCTTTTGCTCTGCTAATAGGCGACGGACTCGTTGAAGTTGAATGCCAACAATTTGACGCAGTTCTTTGAGTGTGAGGGCATGGAACAGGATGATATCATCCACACGATTGAGAAATTCAGGACGGAAGTGCGATCGCAGCGCATTCATCACTCGTTTCTGCATTTCTTCGTATTGAGCATCATCACCGGCAACGTCCAAAATATGTTCACTGCCAATGTTGCTGGTCATCACCACGATCGTGTTGCGGCAATCCGCGACTCTGCCTTGCGAATCGGTAATGCGTCCGTCATCTAGCAGTTGTAGCAGCACATTAAATACATCCGGGTGAGCCTTCTCAACTTCATCCAACAGCAGTACCGAATAAGGATGACGGCGAATCGCTTCCGACAGTTGTCCCCCTTCCTCATAGCCAATGTAGCCCGGAGGCGCACCCACCAATCGAGCCACGGAGTGTTTCTCCATATATTCCGACATATCCAGGCGTACCAGTGCCTCATTGGTGTCAAATAGGCATTCAGCCAGGGCACGAGCCAGTTCTGTTTTACCGACTCCGGTCGGTCCCAAAAACATAAAGGAGCCGATCGGACGACCGAGATCTTTCATGCCAGCACGGGCACGACGAATGGCTGCCGCCACCGCTTCAACCGCTTCCTGCTGACCAATGACCCGTTGATGCAAATAGCCTTCCAGTTGCAATAGCTTTTGCCGCTCCGATTCCATCAAGCGATTGACCGGAATCCCTGTCCATTTAGCCACGATTTCAGCAATATCGGATTCTGTCACCTGTTCTCGCAACAGCGTTGCTCCCCGATTTTGGATATCAACGAGGTTAGCTTCCTTCGCCTCTAAGTCGCGGTGGACTGTCTCTAGCCGCCCATATTTGAGTTGAGCCGCCGTGTTGAGGTCATAGTCTCGCTCAGCTTTGTCAATTTGACGACGCAGTTGTTCCTCTTCTTCCTTGAGGACATTAATCGCCGCGATCAACTCTTTCTCGGATCGCCACTGAGAACTGAGCGTCACTTGTTGCTGTTTCAGGTCGTTGATTTCCTGCTCAATTTTTTCCAGCCGATCGCGAGAACTCCGATACACCCCAATCACAACGGCAGACTGTCCTTCGCCTTCCAATGACAGCTTCTCCATTTCTAGCTGAATCAACCGCCGTTCGATCGTCTCTAGTTCTTCGGGCTTGGAGGTGATTTCCATCTTCAGCTTGGCGGCCGCTTCATCTACCAGGTCGATTGCCTTATCGGGCAAGAAGCGATCGCTAATGTAGCGATCGGACAGGGTAGCGGCGGCAACCAGCGCCGAGTCTGCAATTTTCACCCCGTGGTGAACCTCATAGCGTTCCTTTAAGCCGCGCAAAATGGAGATCGTATCTTCCACATTCGGCTGACCAACATAGACCTGCTGGAAGCGACGTTCCAAGGCGGCATCTTTCTCGATATGCTTGCGATATTCATCTAATGTGGTTGCCCCAATGCAACGCAGTTCGCCCCGTGCCAACATGGGCTTCAGCAGGTTACTGGCATCCGTAGTGCCTTGAGCAGACCCCGCCCCAACTACAGTATGAAGTTCGTCGATAAACAAAACGACTTTGCCCTCAGAACTAGTAACTTCCCGCAGCACCGATCGCAGCCGGTTCTCGAATTCCCCGCGATATTTGGCTCCCGCGATCAGTGATCCCATATCCAGACTAATCAACCGCCGCTCTTTAAGCGATTCGGGTACATCTCCATTGATAATGCGTTGGGCAAGAGCTTCTGCGATCGCCGTTTTCCCGACACCAGGTTCCCCAATTAGCACCGGATTGTTTTTTGTCCGACGAGAAAGAACTTGAATCACCCGCCGGATTTCTTCATCTCGCCCGATCACCGGATCGAGTTTGCCTGCCTTCGCTTGCTCCGTTAAATCACGTCCATATTTTTCCAGAGCTTCATAGCCCGATTCAGGATTGCGATCTTTGACTTTCTGGCTGCCACGCGCTGACTTGATGGCTGTCTCCAGTTGCGCTGGATCAATGTCTTTGAACAGACGGCGACCGATTCGGTTATCCTCCGACAGCCCAACTAACAAATGCTCGATCGAAATAAAGTCATCTTGCAGCGATCGACGAGCGGCATCTGCTTTGTCTAACATGACATCCAAGCCTTGACCCAAATATAGCTTGGTATCGGCGGCGACTCTAGGCTGACGCTGGGCAAATCGATCTAGCTCTTGTTTGACCCAAACCGGATCAATGCCTGCTTTGCCCAATAGCGTCGTTGTTAAGCCTTCCTGCTCCAGCAAGGCAATCGCCAGATGTTCAACTTCCAGGTTTTGATGGCGGAACCGACGAGCGACATCTTGCGATTTGACGATCGCGTCCCAGGCTTTCTCAGTGAACTTACTTTCGTCAGTGGGCTGCATACGCTAATTTACGGATCAATCAGAGCAAATGACGGAATCCCAATTGAAATCGGACATTCAGCGATTTCAGTATAACAATCTGACGGCTCCCTGCCCGATCGAATCGAACAGAAACCCAGATGCGAACCAAATCACTCCACCTCCTCCAGAGTAGTCCAGGAGTAAGGATTTTCGGAATATGCCCTATGAAAGAGTAGTAAAATGTTCATTTAGTTTTATGTAAAATCACGGACTTCATCCGGACAGTGCGAAAGACTTTACTTAATCTTGACCGAGATCTCAAATTGCTTAACCGGATTTTAGGGAATACTAGTAGAGAGGATCGCTGAAATGACTTGATGTAATAGTTTATGACCTGTTCGGGTTATTTATGTAAATAACGCATAAGTCGCACTACTGATGACATCCTGATTACTAAAGTGCAACTTTCCCAAGGATGATCGGGAAAACTTCTACTAACCACATTTGCTTATGTTGGGAACCGTACTCGGCGGGCGCTACCAAATTGTTCGACATCTTGGGGGGGGAGGGTTTGGACAAACCTATTTGTCGCTCGATTTGCACCTACCTGGAAAACCTCGGTGTGTGGTTAAGCAATTGAAACCCAAGTTGGGTGATGCGGAAACATTGCAAGCCGCGAGACGGCTATTTAACCAGGAAGCCGAAGTCCTCTATACGCTGGGCAGTCATGAGCAGATTCCTCGCCTGTTTGCCCACTTCGAGGAAGATCGAGACTTTTATTTGGTTCAAGAATTTATTGAAGGGGAAGTGTTAAGCCATCGTCTCAAGCAAGGAGTGATGACCGAAGTAGAAGCGATCGCCCTGCTGATGGATTTGCTCTCCATCTTGGAATTTGTGCATCAGCAGCAGGTAATTCATCGAGATATCAAGCCTTCTAACTTGATTCGGCGCAAACCGGATCAAAAAGCAGTCTTGATTGATTTTGGAGTTGTTAAACAAATCAGCATTCAAGCTCCTACGGATGACTTAGAACAGCCAACCGTCACCATTGCGATCGGCTCCTCTGGCTATATGCCCAACGAACAACTAGCCGGAAAGCCTCGCTTCAGTAGTGATATCTATGCGGTTGGCATGGTCGGCATTCGCGCACTGACGGGGCTGCGTCCCAATCAGTTGCCAGAAGACTCTCAAACGAGTGAAATTTGTTGGCGCAATCGGGGTAAACCTCCGAACGACGCTCGAACGATTGTTAGTCCTGAATTTGCCGATATTCTCGATACGATGGTGCGCTATGACTGTCGCCAACGCTATCAGTCTGCAACCGAAGCTCTGGATGCCCTCCGATCGTTAACAGGCTCCATCGAAACCACAACGATCAGTCCCAGGCTCACTACGGTGATTCTGCCTTCTGTCAAACTCCCTACCTCGGATGGGCATCTAGCATGGCTGGAGCGAGGCGATGAACAGTTTCAAAATCAACGCTACCCGGAAGCGATCGTTTGCTATGACAAGGTACTGCAAGCTACCCCAGAAGATTACCTGATCTGGTTCAAGCGGGGCATGACCTCGGAGAACTTGCACCGATATGAAGAAGCCATTGCCGCCTATGATCAGGTGATTCGTTTGATGCCTGACGATTATTTGGCATGGTCGAAACGAGGGAAAGCCTTAGAAACATTGAAACGCTATGAGGAAGCTTTAGGCGCATATGACAAAGTGGTGCAGATTCAGCCTGATAACTATTGGGCATGGCACGATCGCGGCAAAGTGTTGGAACGCCTGCGACGATTTGATGAAGCGGTTGAAGCTTACAACCGAGCCGCACAGCTAAAGCCAGATTTTCAACTTGCCATTCAAAGTCGTAAACGAGTCTTGAGCCAACAGCAACAGGTCGATCAGCTTTATCACTTACAGCACTATGACGAAGCGATCGCCTCCTGTGAGCAAGCCATCCGCGCTAACCCCAAAAATGCGATCGCATGGCTAATGCGTGGTATGGCGCTAGAAAACCTACAGCAGTATGAAAAGGCGATCGCGTCTTTTAATCAGGTCGTTAAGCTTCAACCGGACGATCATCTCGCCTGGTTCAAACGCGGCACATTGCTAGAAAAGCTAAAGTATTACAAAGAATCCCTCTCCGCCTACAATCAACTCCTCCGCATCCAACCGGATAACTGTTGGGCATGGCACGATCGCGGCAGAGTCTTGATTGCCATGCAGCGATATGAAGAAGCCATGTTGTCCTACGATCGAGCCGTCCGTATTAAACCCAATTTTCGGGAGGCGATCGAGGGTCGGCAACAGGCACGAAAGCACCTTCAGCTTGCCCGGAAGTCTGCTAATACCCCTGTTCCAACGGCGACGTGATGGGGGGAGTAGGGTGATGGGGGCATTCGCTAGGAAAGCGATCGCAACACCTGGCAAATGGTTTCAGAGGGAACTTGATCAGTGACAGTGACAGTGCCGATCGCCGTTGGTAACACAAATCGAACTCGTCCATCTTTCACCTTTTTGTCAGTTTGCAGAGCCACTAAAATTGCCTCGATATCTAGCCCAGAAGGCAGTTGCGTTGGGAGTCCGGTTTTCTCGATCAGGGTGCGTTGCCGATCGCTGGCGGCTTCTTCCCATATGCCCAACTCAACCGCAATCTGTCCGGCTGCCACCATACCGATCGCCACGGCTTCCCCATGATTCACTACCCGATAGCCCGTCAAACTTTCGATCGCATGACCGATCGTATGCCCGTAGTTGAGAATGGCTCGAAGTCCAGCTTCTTTTTCGTCTTTGCCAACGACCTCCGCCTTTGCCTGACAGGAGCGAGTCACGATACTCTGCATCAATTCTTCGCTGACGTAACGCTGTTGATCGAGCCGCTGAGCCGCTTCTAATTGAGCAAACAACTCGGCATCCCAAATCACACCATACTTAATCACCTCTGCCATACCTGCCCGAAATTCTCTCGCTGGTAGGCTACTCAAGACTTGCGGATCGATCAGTACCAGTTGAGGCTGATGAAATGCGCCAATCAAGTTTTTACCTTGCGGATGATTGACACCCGTTTTTCCACCGATCGCCGCATCCACCATCGCTAGCAGAGAGGTCGGCACCTGCACAAAATGAATCCCTCGTAGCCACGTTGCCGCCGCAAACCCTGCCATATCGCCAATCACACCGCCTCCAAGCGCGACGATCGTAGACGATCGCTCCAGATGGCTTTCTAATGCCACATCGTAGAGTCTCTGAATCGACAACAGCGTTTTGTAGCGTTCGCCTGGGGGCAACATGTAGTGGACAACCTGAAATCCAGCATTCGTAAGAGAATCGATCGCCCGCTCCCCATAGCGGCGAAAGATCATGGGATTTGACACCAGCAGTACTTTTTTGCCCAACTTTAAAGGCTGCATCCAATTCCCCAGATGATCCAACCCCGAAGGAGCGATCGCAATCTCATACGACTGCTGCGGCAATTCTACTGTGATGACCGATTTCATGTGAACCCACGCCAAACGGAGATCTGCATTCTACTCCACATCGTGATTCAATAGGGTTGTAACTGTTAACGGAGAGACGCAGATGTCTGGAGTAATCGCATATTTTGTCTTAATTGGCGGTGCTTTCGCGGTGGCACTAGGGCTATATTTTGGGTTGCGGGCAGTGAAACTGATTTAGTAAGGATGAAGGATGAAGTTGATTGAGTGAAGTTGATTGAGTAATGAGTATTCTAGACTTCGTCCAGGATGGGAGATCGTCTATGGTTCTTTCACCCCTCACTCTTACCCCTTCACCCTTCACCCTTCACCCTTCACCCTTCACCCTTCATTTAGCTTGCGATCGCCTCCACAGACTCTTCTGCCTTCCGCCGAGCCTCTTCTGCTAAAAACTCTGCTAGCTGTTGCTCGATTTGCTCACGGACGATTTGACGATATTCCATGAAGTGTTCGCCGTACCCACAAGTGACGAGATAACGTCCGAGATGTTGGGGATTGTGCCACATCACACCCAACAGATGATGCCAAAATTTCCAACGAGTCGGGCGTTTGAAGCCTTGTCGCCAACACAGAATCAGGAGTGCTTTCACTTCATCCCAAGCCAGCGATTTGAGGGGTTTCTTGACTCGTGGGGCACTCATCATTCGGATGTGACGATAGGCGCGATCGAGATACTGTCCTGGATCGTATAGCTGCCAGAACGCATCAACATATTCCCGTGCGATGTCTTCGATCGGGCGAGTTGGGATAAAGTTCATCAGCGTCGTTTGGTTGATGTCGTTGGTTTTATCCCGTAAGCGTCCCTCTTTCTTCAAGCGCAGCCAAAGCGCCGTATCTGGAAGGGCCTGTAACATACTGAACAACGCGACTGGAATGGCCGTTTGTTCAACAAAGCGAACAACCCGATCGCCAGCTTTCGGTTTCTCGCCATCAAATCCAATGATGAAGCCTGCCATCACCCGTAAACCCGTGCGGGTAATGCGATCGACTGATTCTGCCAAGGGATGTCGCGTATTCTGAAACTTCTTGGTTAGCGATAGGCTATCCTCATCGGGCGTTTCGATTCCCAAGAACACGGTGCCAAAGTTACAGTCCAGCATCAATTCCATCAGTTCAACATCATCTGCTAAATCGACAGAGGCTTCCGTAAAGAAGCTGAACGGATAGTTGTGTTCGGTTTGCCAAACTTTCAATTCCTTCAACAGTAATTTAACGTTGCGCTTGTTACCGATGAAGTTGTCATCTACCATAAAGATGCCATCTCGCCAACCCAGTTTGTGAAGGCTTTCTAGCTCAGCGATGAGTTGCTGTGGCGTTTTGGTGCGGGGTTTGCGTCCATAGAGTACGATGATGTCGCAGAATTCGCACTGGAAGGGACAGCCTCGCGAAAACTGAATTGACATATTGTGGTAGGCTTTGAAGTCTAATAAATCGAACCGGGGAACCGGGGTATCGGTGACATCCGGTTTCTCAGTTGCCCGGAACGTCCCCTCTGTCTCGCCTCGCTTCAGGGCTTCGATAAACATGGGTAGGGTGAGTTCCCCTTCGTCTAGCACAAGGTAGTCTGCCCCTGCTGCTTTTGCCTCATTCGGTAGAGCGGTAGCATAAGGACCGCCTACGGCTACTCGTTTACCGCGACGCTTCGCTTCTCGAATTTGGTCAAGAAAGTCTTGTTTCTGCACAATCATTGCAGACAGAACAACCAAGTCTGCCCATTCCCATTCGGCTTCTGTGATGGAGCGGATGTTGCAATCAACCAGCTTAAACTCCCACTCTTGCGGCAAAATTGCAGCGACCGTGATCAATCCTAATGGAGGAAGTAACGCCTTGCGATCGAGAAGTTCCAGCATCTTCTCAAATGACCAAAAGCTCTTCGGAAACAAAGGGTAGAGCAATAAAACTCGCATCGACTCAAACCTCACACGCTAGTTAACAATCTAGACTACTAAAAACCTTTGAATTCATGAAGCAGACGGCATAGTTGGGATTACAAAGTTCGATTCGGTTGACTACAAATCGATCGTTGCAAGGAATTTGACCCCAATCAACTGAAGATGTCTCTGCTGAGCTTAGCACGTCTTTATGAGAAGCATGAAGGATGGGGGATTGGACGTACAGTAGAAGTTAATGATCGCAGTGATTGGTAAACTCACAGCAGGTTTCAGTTGAATGCGATACGTGAAGGGGCACAGTATACTGTGCTTGCCTAGTTGACTGACGAATCTCGTTCCAAGGCTTTGCCTGGAATGTCAGTTTAGAGGCTCCGCCTCCCGTAAGCCAGTGAAAGAGCTACTTCAGAGGCATTCTCAGATAAAACCTGGGAACGAGTGCGGGTCACGAGACTGGTGGGTTTCAGGACTTTTGTTGTTGCGATGGCAGCATCAGCAGGGGGACTTGCGGCTCTGAGCGAGGTGCTTTCTGGTGTACCTGTTCGTTTTCCGGCGGCAATTGTGGTGGTTTAGCTTCGATCCTCGGCACCGAAGTCAGATGGTAAGTATTTTGGAGCGACGCACCTCTTTGCAAGTGAAGCAGACTCAAGAGGGGGATCGTTTGTTACCTAGCGCCGTGTGCAACTTGTTTACATCGCTTGTGGGATGGGCGTCTCGCCCGTTCAGATTGGGGCAGGCAAAATGCCTATCTACCAGAAATCAAAGCTTGAAGCCATAAAGTTGCACATCGCGTTATCTTTATGCTTCAACATGAAGTTATTACGCGGTTTCTAGCTATTAGAAATGCCGTATTCTTACGGTGGAAAAATCATCGATAAATCAATAAACCTAGAATTAATGCACAGCAAATTGAGGTCAAATTTTAAGAGCAAACTTTGCCCCTCAGTCCTCAAGTTTTGCGTGAGAATAAACAGCCTTTAATGACTCAGTTTTGTTAGCAAATCGATCGTCATTTAAAGTCGGCATTGGGGTAACTCAATAGCCTCAGTTCACCCTACTCCAAAATTCGCCACAGTTAAAAAATTATGCGTATTTTGATCTATTCCTATAACTACTATCCTGAGCCGATCGGTATCGCTCCCTTAATGACCGAATTAGCAGAAGGACTCGTTACACGAGGACATGAAGTTAGGGTTGTGACAGGGATGCCCAATTATCCTCAACGGCAGATTTATCCAGACTATCAAGGTAAATTTTATTGCACCGAGGAGCGCAATGGGGTAGTTATTCAGCGAAGCTTTGTTTGGGTGCGTCCCAAGCCCAGTTTGATGACTCGGATGCTTTTGGACGGGAGTTTCGTAGTTTCTAGCCTGACTCAGGCTCTAAGAGGTTGGCGTCCAGACGTGATTTTGTTAACAGTGCCGCCGCTGCCTGTCTGCATTCCAGCGACGTTATTGGGATGGTTTTACTCGTGTCCCGTCGTTTTGAATCTTCAAGACATCTTACCGGAAGCCGCCGTTCATGTAGGACTCTTGAAAAATAAGACTGCGATTCAGGTGTTTGAGGCATTAGAGCAATTTGCGTATCGATCGGCTCATACCATCAGTGTGATTACAGACGGTTTCACAGAGAATTTGATGGGGAAAGGAGTCCCTGCTGACAAAATTAGCTGCATTCCTAATTGGGTTGACGTGAATTTTATTCGTCCTCTCCCCAAGGTAGACAACCCCTTCAGGCGAGTTCACCATCTGGAAGATAAGTTTGTGGTCATGTATTCTGGCAACATTGCGCTGACTCAAGGGCTGCAAACGGTGATTCAAGCTGCCGCTAAGCTTCGCGAGGTGCCTGAGATCGTTTTCGTGATTGTAGGTGAAGCAAAAGCATTGGATGATCTATGGCAAATCTGCTGTCAGCATCAACTCGAAAATGTGCTGTTGTTGCCCTTTCAACCTAGAGAACAATTGCCGGAAATGCTGGCGGCGGCTGATGTGGGATTAGTGATGCAAAAAGGCAATGTGGTGGGATTTAATATGCCATCCAAGATTCAGGTGCTTTTAGCGAGTGGTCGCCCTGTGATTGCTTCGGTGCCTGCAACTGGAACAGCCGCTAGAGCCATTCGTCAGAGTGGTGGAGGGGTAGTGGTTGAACCGGAGTCTCCTGAGCAGTTAGCAGGAGCAATTCTTGATCTTCAGGCTAATCCTACGAAGGCAGAGATGTTGGCTCAGCAAGGTAGAAAATTTGCATTATCGCAATACTCGTTTGAGCAAGCCCTCGGTCGATATGAAGCTTTGTTCCGTGAAATTGCGACTTCTACGGGCTTTCCATCCGAAGCTGTGCCCAATTTGAATTCGGAGAATTAGTTGTCAGAGTTCTGATTGGTAAGCTGTTCCACACTTAGTCTGCATCAATGAATGGGCAAGATGCCCATCCCACAAGAACTCTGAGAATTTGTATGTGCAAATTGAAAGTGGTTTAGCTTAGAAACGACAGTCTGCCAAAATGCCACTCCGTCAGGGATGAGAATGCTCTCCCTGATTTTTTGGTTTTTGGGGGAGAGGCTGGAAATTCGATCGCCAATCTCGCGTTTCATATTCAAACCGTAAAGCTCTCAATAGAAAAGATGATCTAGAATAAGGGCACGACCAAATTAGTCCAGCCTTTCAAAATTTGTCTGTCATTTGAGAGTAATGATTTTAACAGTTCCTGGGTTTGTCATCTCTAGAGGTTCATGCTGAAACGATTGAAGGTCTAATTTCCGTTGCATGGGAAAATTTTCTGGGATATTGCGCCAACACGTACTCGATTGGTTAGCTGAGAATGTTCCTGAATCTCGCGTCAAACACGTTCTGAGAGTAGAGGAGACAGCGATTTCTCTCGCCTACGAATATGCGATCGATCTAGCTGATGCGGCTCAAGCGGGTTTGATGCACGACCTAGCCAAATATTTCAGGCCCCAAATTCTGTTAGATATGGCACAAAAAGCGGGGTTAGCCATTGATCCCGTAGACGAGGCTAATCCGCATTTGCTCCATGCTGATGTTAGTGCGATCGTAGCCAGAGAGAAATTTGGGGTTGATGATCCGAAAATTTTGGAGGCGATCGCCAATCACACGCTGGGTAGACCGGGAATGAGTCCTTTAAGCTGCATTGTTTTTTTGGCGGATACATTGGAACCTGGACGGGGCGATACTCCAGAATTAAATTTGCTGCGTCAGGTGAGTCGGCAAGATCTATTCAAGGCGGTTTGGATGACGTGCGATTACACGCTCAAATATTTACTTGAAACTCGTCGCTTAATTCATCCTCGCGCTCTATCAACGCGCAATTGGTTTTTAGAGCAGGCAAACCGATCGCTCTTACACTCCGCCTCAGAAGCCCCAAAAGTCTTTATTTCTCATCCCTCTGCGTAACTCCGTAAAATTTGATGAACAGTTTTGATGAACAAATTACGACTAGAATTTATCCCGCTGCGATATCGAGCTTTTTTGCAATGGTCTGACGTTCAAGTCATTTTTGCATGTGATTGCTCATCGACGACTGATACCGACGCGATCGGTATCCCTTTCATCAGGAAGAGACAGGACGGTGTATCCCAACACCGTTTAATTGACTTCCAACCAACCTGTTGAGTTCTTTGGAGAAAACCATTCTTGATGTCAAATTCCTACCAAACTCGGATCATTCCTCACCCGACCCTGGAATCCGCTAACGCCATCAACCAGGTCACTCAAGCCACAACGGACGACGATAGCGACAGATTGGCGACAGCCATCGCCCAAGCCGCAGACGATCGCAAAGGTGCTGATATTGTTCTGCTCCGGGTTTCCGATGTTTCCTACCTGGCAGACTATTTTGTAGTGATCACAGGGTTTTCAAATGTCCAGGTGCGAGCGATCGCCCGATCGATTCAGGAGAAGGTGGAGGAAGGCTGGCAACGATTGCCGCTCCGAGTGGAAGGACAGATGGAAGGTAGCTGGATCTTGATGGATTACGGCGATGTAATTGCTCATATTTTCTTACCCAAAGAAAGAAGCTTCTACAACTTGGAAGCTTTCTGGGGACACGCAGAACAAACGAGATTTTCGGTTTAGAAGTCTCTCTAATCCAGCCACTACTCTACCTGCCCAGAAGTTCGCTAAAGTAAAAGCACAACGGATCATGTCCAGTGTGCTTTACTGTTTTGGCTATGAGTTTCTCTGTCCCCGTTTGCCCCGTTCCTGCGGAACAACAGCCTATTAATGAGTATCAGGAGCTAAGGGAATCCTGGTTCTTTCGTTGGGCGACTTTAAACTTGTGGAGTTACTTGAAGCCGATTTTCATCCTTTGGGGTGTGAGTTGGCTGATATCCGCGCCCGTTGCAGCAACTAGCTTTACGCCTGCTAAACATTCCATTCAATTTTTTCTATTTGGCGCATCCGGAGCGATGATCATCCCGACACTAGCATTGGTGCGATTGTATCTGGGATGGGTCTATGTTCGCGATCGACTTGCCCAACCTATTGTTTTTTATGAGGAATCGGGTTGGTACGATGGTCAAGTTTGGACAAAACCTGATGAAGTCTTACAACGCGATCGCTTAATTGTCACTTACCAAATTCAATCTATTTTACAACGCCTCAAATTGACATTTGGCGCAATCCTGCTGCTGTTTTTAGTCGGTAGTATCATCTGGCAATTCAGCGAATTAATCTAAGATCTTGCGTAGGGATACCGGAGTATGGCACAGTCCTAAGAATGACAAGGGGAAAACGAACGCATACGGTAGAACTGCAAGTGCGGTTGCTACGTGAGGGGATCATTGAATCGACGCATCGAGTCCAAGCTGTCGTTGCCGACAACCGAGGACGCGCTTTGTCTGTAGCGGGTAATGCGGAAACAGCAACCTTTGTTCGATCGGCATTGAAGCCGTTTCAAGCATTGGCGGTTACGTCAACAGGGACGTTGGAGCGATATAGCTTAACCGATCGCGACCTTGCCATCATTTGCAGTTCTCATCAGGGTGCAGTTGAGCAAGCGCGACAAGTTTTTAACATTCTCTGGCGTTGTGATGTCGATCCGTCGGTGTTACAATGCCCGATTCCTCCTGGCAAACGTAGCCCTTTGGAACACAACTGTTCTGGGAAACATGCGGGGATGCTAGCTGTTTGCCGACAGCTTAGTTTTCCGTTAAGTAACTATACTCAGCGAAATCATCCGGTTCAACGCCTGATTATTGGCAAGATTTCGGAATTGTTACGAATCCCGCCTGAAGAATTGATCGGTGCTCACGATGACTGTGGCGCACCGACCTACTTCATGCAACTGGTACAAATGGCAACCCTTTATGCTCAGCTTGCTTCTGGGGATAATTTAGACATGGAGCGGATTGTGCGGGCAATGACTCATCACCCTGGCATGGTTGCAGGGGAAGGTCAGTTTGACACGGAACTGATGCGTTTAGCGGAAGGTGAGTTAGTGAGCAAAGCTGGATCGGAGGGAATCCAGTGTATTGCTCGTGTTGGTGAAGGATTGGGTTTGGCAATCAAGGCGATCGATGGGGCGAAACGAGCCAAGTATGCCGTTGCAATCCATTTGTTGAAACAAATCGGCTGGATCAGTCCAGTGATCGCTGAAACTCTCACTGAAACTTATATGACCCTTGGGAATTTTAAGCGTCTAGAAGTGATTGGTGAACTATCGCTTCCATAATTCGCGTTAATGATTTTTAACCTTTTACAGGTCGTCTTTTGACGAGTGCCCAAACCTTTCCGAGGATGAAGACTGTTCTGCCATCCGATGAGAGGAATTTTTCGTGAACCGAATTTTATCGATTATCCTGATAGTCATCGCTGCGATTTATGTGATGACCGCGCCTGAGCGATCGCGGCTGATTTGGCTGACGGAGCGAAAGTGTTTAGCCTGAATTGTGCAGCCTGTCATATGGGCGGAGGCAACGTAGTTAATGCAGGGAAAACGCTCAAGAAAGACGCATTGGAGAAATATGAAATGGCATCCTTGAACGCCATCAAAAATCAAGTCCTGAATGGGAAAGCAGCGATGCCATCTTTCAAAGGTCGCCTGAGTGCAACTCAAATTGACGACGTTGCAGCTTATGTTTTAGAGCAATCTGAAAAAGGCTGGTAACGCTTGATAATTTGCACATTTCTACCTTGAGAGTCAGTCATTAAGCGATTTTGATCTTGCTCCTGATAGATGAGTTTGAGTGGTAAACCTCGCTACAGTAAGTTCATTACTGAATGAACAAACAGGAGGAAGGATATGAGTACTGAAGATAGATTGAAAGCAACGGCTAAGAATGTCGAAGGCAAGGCTCAGGAAGCGGCTGGTAATGTTACTGGTGATCCTGAAGATCGGGCTGAAGGGAAAGCAAAGCAAACCGAGGCTGAAGTGCGCCATTCTGCTGAAAACCTGAAGGACAAAGTGAAGAAAGCCCTTGACTAATTTAATAGTTTAGGTTGGCGTAAGAAGCTGTCTCAACTCTAAACTTGGCTTTTTAAACAAGTTCTAAGTTAGGTTGAGGTTGTTGGTAAAGTCGTGATGTTCTGCATGTTTTGAAAGAGAGGTCTAGGTGGCGATCGAGTTACCTAGACCTTTTGAATTGGTATCAGGCTCATTGATTGAATCGGCGCATCAGATAAGCAACTCCAAAATCGCCATTTGGATGTTGTTCTAACAAATCAGCTAACTCAAACAGGCGACTTGCAATATCTTCACCCATTTTTTCGATCGTTGCTTGTCGTTCTCGCTCAGCGTGTTCTCGCTCTTTCGATCGGGTTTGCCATTCGCTCGTGAACAACTGCTGAATTATTGTGTGCAATCCTAGTTTTTGTAATACATCCCATTCACCATAGTCACACCAAATGCCGCCGCAATTTGGACACCGTTCCACATAAAATGGCGTTTTTAATCCTACCTTGGTACGCGAAAGATAGTGTCTGCACTCTGGACATAACGCTGCTTTAGTATCAAACGGAGACTGCACATAATCTACATCCAGCGTGTTTGGCAGATCTGCCAATTTGATCGGAGGCTGACGGCTTTGCCACGATTCATATTCGGAGGCTGGAATCCAAGTTCCCTTACAATCCGAACAATATTCCACTACTAACTCTTTATCCAGACGGCTGCTGACTAATTCAAATGCCCCATCCTTTGGACACCGCACACGCAATCTCCTTTTTTTGTACATCTCATTATTAAACCAGTAGGGGTACGATAATTAAAGTTTAAGAAAATCATGTCCTTACTTTAGCCAGCTAACAAAATATTGCAGTACTGAATCAGCGTGTTGAGCCGATCGTTCACTTGCTCCCATCGCTGATTGGCTATTGTTGACTGTTTAGCTGTCTGAATGAACAGGGTATCCATCCCCATTAACCGCAGTTGCCTGTTCATTTCTGTATGGTAAGACTGCACCTTCGCCGCCTCAATTGGATCAAGAGAGTCTAGGTCTAGAGTGAGAATCTGTTGCTGAAAAATCTGCCGTAGAGTCTGAAATGCCGGCTGTATCGCTAATTTTGAAGTGCGATCGGTCATATAAACGGCTTGAAAGGACTGAAGCGACTGTTGAAATGTTAAGTAAATTTGCTGTTGGGACTCTAGCACCATAATTTCCTCAATCTTCCAATCTCTACTGGATAGCTTGTATTTGTAACGAAAATTAAAACTTGTGACCCGCTTTGAGTTAAAGTAGTGTTAAGAAATCTAAATACTTTGTTTATGAAACAGCCCTTTGTCTTCCAAGAGGGTCGATAATTCTTAATAAGTTTTCATGCTGAGTGATTAAACGACATAACATTCATTGTCGCGATCGCTCAGAAGTTGGGGAATATAGAGATATCAGTTTCTACCCCTAGTGATCTCACTGATGAAGTAGAAAGGCAGGAATAGTCTTTACAGGCTAGTCCGAACTACAACTCGTAATATTCCCTCTGGAAAGCCAAAGCAGTGCTTCAGGTCATTTTTTATCCCTGTAGAAATTAATACCGTAAAATCAGCAAGTATTTATTCTCTAGCCCTTTGCTACCTATGACTTCCGGGCTTAACAGTATGAACGTAGCCTCTACTACCATTCCAACCGACGTCACTCTACCAAATTGGTTGACTGAGTGCATTATCGATCAGCAATCGCCATTAGCTTGTGATGGATTAGACTCCTCGCCAGGGGACTCTACTCTCGTCTGTCAGGCATTTGAGTTTGCTTACTGTCTCCATAGAGGTCAATGCCGAGCGTCTGGAGAACCCTATATTGCCCATCCGATCGCCGTCTCTGGACTACTCCGTGACCTTGGAGGCAGTGCCGTCATGATCGCCGCAGGTTTCCTACACGATGTCATTGAGGATACAGATGTAACGGCGGACGAAATCGAACGCCGATTTGGGGTAGAAGTCCGGCGACTCGTAGAAGGTGTCACCAAACTTTCTAAGTTTAACTTTTCCAGCAAGACTGAGCGACAAGCGGAAAATTTTCGCCGCATGTTCTTGGCAATGGCGCAGGATATTCGAGTGATTGTAGTAAAGTTGGCAGACCGTCTCCACAATATGCGGACGTTAGAGCATCTACCCGACGACAAGCGCCGCCGCATCGCCTCCGAAACGCTGGATATCTTTGCTCCTTTGGCAAATCGTTTAGGAATTGGTCGCTTTAAGTGGGAACTGGAAGATCTGGCGTTTAAGTATCTAGAGCCAGAGGCATATCGGCAAATGCAAGAACTCGTTGCGGATAAGCGGGTCGATCGCGAAGCTCGTCTAACGCGAGTTGCCGAACGCCTCCAAGAACGGCTTAATCAACTGGGGGCGCACTGTTACGACGTTAGTGGTCGCCCTAAGCATCTCTATGGCATTTTCCAGAAGATGCAGCGACAGCAGAAAAGCTTCCATGAAATTTATGACATTGCCGCTGTGCGGATTATTGTGCAAACGGTCGATGAATGCTATCGAGCGTTAGCCGTAGTGCATGATGAATTTCGCCCCATTCCGGGTCGCTTCAAAGACTATATTGGGCTACCGAAACCCAATCGCTATCAATCGCTCCATACCATTGTGATCGGTAATACGGGACGACCGATCGAAGTTCAAATTCGTACCCTGGAGATGCACCACATTGCCGAATACGGGATTGCAGCACACTGGAAATATAAGGAAACGGGCAATAGCCATGCCAAACTCACATCCGACGATGAGAAATTCATCTGGTTGCGTCAGTTGCTAGAGTGGCAGAGCGATCTCAAAGATGCTCAAGAATTTTTAGAAAACGTTAAAGACAATCTGTTTGCTGATGATGTCTATGTCTTCACACCAGACGGGGATGTGATCGCGCTGGCACAAGGGGCAACTCCTGTAGATTTTGCATACCGGATTCATACGGAAGTCGGTAATCACTGTGCAGGAGCAAAGGTCAATGAACGGATGGTGACACTAGATACCTCTTTGAAGAATGGTGACATTGTTGAAATTATTACTACTAAAAATGCTCACCCTAGTCTAGATTGGCTGAATTTTACTGTTACGCCCAGTGCCCGCAATCGAATTCGTCAATGGTATAAGCGATCGCACCGTGACGAAAATGTCCTCCGAGGTCGCGAAATGCTGGAGAAGGAGTTAGGGAAGAGCGGCTTTGAAGCATTGCTTAAATCAGAACCGATGCAGCTTGTCGCAGAGCGATGTAACTATCAATCTGCTGAAGATTTGCTGTCTGCGTTGGGCTATGGAGAAGTCACGCTCAATTTGGTGATCAATCGTCTACGAGAAGCAATTAAAGGGAAACAACCGATCGCGACGGTTCCTCAGAATGATTCTGAAATAGTTCTGCTTCCCTCCTCTTCCGTCGCACCTGCTCCTGTTCCCAATCGAGCGAAAGGTTCACCGATTATCGGTGTGGAAGGATTGCTGCATAACTTGGCAGGATGCTGTAATCCAGTTCCCGGAGAGCCAATCATTGGCGTTGTGACAATGGGCAGTCGAGGGATCTCGATTCACCGGCAAGGTTGCCAGAATACGGAGAATGTACCAGGCGATCGGCTCATTCCTTTAAGTTGGAATGCTTCTGATGTAAACAGTAATCGTCCTCAGACCTACCCTGTGCAGATGCAGATTGAAGTGATCGATCGGGTAGGTGTCCTGAAAGATATTCTGTCACGCCTCAGCGACCATAACATCAATGTTCGTAGTGCCCAGGTTAAAACTTTCCCAGGGCAGACGGCTGTAATTAATTTGGGCATTGATATTCGCGATCATGATCAGCTAGAGCGGACGTTCACCCAAATTCGCAAGATGAGTGATGTTTTGAAGCTTCGCCGCGCCAGCCAGGTGGATGAGTAAAACAGAGGAAACTTGCCTATCTAGCCGTTGCGAGAACGAGTCTTCTTAGTTTTTGCCTTCGACTTTCCTGATTTAGGTTTGCCAGTTCCGCTTCCAGCGATCGCCAGATAGCCAACCGCCAGCAGCAAACTCCCAGTTGTAACACGAAGTCTAGACTGTCGCATTTGTGCGGTCAGTGCTGCTTGTGCCTGTTCCCGTTCTTGTTGAACCTGTGCCTGTTCTTGTTGAATCTGGGTTAGTCCTTCTTGACGAGCTTCCTCAATTTTTTGATCGAGCGCCCCAGGATTAGCCTGAACTTCTTGCAGTGTTTTTTGCACCTCTTGCAAGAATTGCTGCTGTTCTGCCGGAAGTTCAGCATTCTGCAATTGTTCTTGCAGTTGAGCTAATTGTTCTGGACTGGATAAGAGCGCAGAGACTTGGGCACGCTGTACTTCTAATTGAGAATTGAGTGCTTCTAATTGAGAATTGAGTGCTTGCTCAGCTTGGGTGGCTTCCTCATTAATTCTTCGCGATGCAGCTGCACTCGCTAAGCGGCTGCTATTGAAATAGATTGGAGCCGATAATAAGAACAACAAACCCAATATACCTGCCAGGATTAAAGATCCTAACAGCCATCCACGTCCTATTTTTTGACTAGCGGAATCAGTGCCGATCGATCGCTCCACCCAAACACCAAACAGTATTAAAGCGATTCCGATCATGGGAATCGTTCCCCGTCCGACGCATTCCGTAATCCAACTGGATAGCCACTCGTTGTTCAGGAAATTGGGAGGAAGGGTCAGGAAGATAAAATCGACGAGTGTGCCAAGAATCAGAATTATCCCTGCCAATTTTAGGATCAAGGCAGTAAAAAATGGGGAAACGGATGAGAGTTCTGCTTTCATGGGGGAGAAATGAAGATAAGGGTTTGGCAATTGGCGATCGGCTCTCTATACCTGAAGCACCAGATTTAGAATGCCCAGAGGACGCCCAGAAGTCTTCACGATACAACAGTGTTCAGCATAGTTCCCTAGACTAATCCCTCATCCCCATCCTCCACTCATAGCTGACAGAATTTGCGTTGACGATCGTGCTGTGCTTCTTGCCAGGAATAGGCAAAGTGGCTGACGGTATCAATCTGCGGCGCTGCCTGATAAATCGCCCCCATTTGGGATTCTAAAGAGGGGTGCCCGTCTCTTACCTCTCCCCATGTCCCCGCTAAAACTGGCTTAACTTGAGTTCCAGAGGAAGCCAACCCTATCACCCGCTTCACTTGCTCCACAACACAATTTGCATTTCCGCATGTTGCATATGCCATCGGGTGCCATTCAATATCGTTAGGAAACCGCTCCCACGGTTGAAGACGAGAATCATAGCCTTGCTCACCGACCTGCTGATTTGCTTCTGGGAAGAAAACGGCTCCTGACGGAATGCCCTTTTGCTGCACCGGCGTGATTGCCATTGCTAGAAAGTCTAGAATACCTTGAATCGCATGAGCTACGCTGAGTTGCCAAAGTTCTCGCTGCAATCGCTCCGGTGTAGAGCTACTAGCCGAATCACGCCCTTGCCATAATGGAACCTCTTCCTGCGGATAAAGGGAATTAACCGCAGCAATGTCTGATGCTGTAATTCGTCCCTGGCTGAGAAAACGGTAGATTAAATCTAACCCTTTCTGATTTTGGGCACGAGCATACAACGCCTGTTGGGCCGCCGTTCCATAAATCCAGAGATCTTGAACCCGACTAGCGACTGAATCTGCCCCATGTCCCAATGGATAGCGAATGTAATCAAAAAGGACTCCATCTGGCTGGCGTTTGAGAATGGCTTGCACTAATGTGTAGTAATCAAGCTTGGCTTGAGGGCTATAAGGATCAATAAACACTTCATCTGTGTTGACTGTGCCAGGATTACCTGCGGCAAGGGCAACAAGGCTAGTTTCTCCTTCTCCATTCCGTGCCAGAACTTGATCGGCACCTGGACGAAGGCTATAAGTGTAGCCAAAATTTAGCGTAAACATCCAGGCATAGACTTTCAGCCCTCGCTCGTGTCCTTTAGCGATCGCCTCTGCAAACAGGTCAGTATTTTCGTACCCTTCTGAGCGAACGATCGACGACCAAGCCGTGGAATTATCGGCTGAAGGCAATAGTACTTGCCCATCATGGAAAACCTCAACATAAACCTGGTTGTAACCTCGGCTTACAATGCGATCGAATATTGCGTCCAAGGCACCCGGCTGAGCATCGCAGGGATACAGTCGTAACCAGATCGCTTGGTTTTGGGGCCAGGTGCGGCTGCGGCAGTCATGAAGTTGATTAGCAAGCTGACCTATGAGGGTTTTATAGTCTTGTTGAGCTTGCTCATCACCTTGAAATGCGGTTTGGCGAAAGGTATCTACTTGATTGATTCCCTCTTCTGAGAGTTGGCAATAGTGATTCAATCCGCTTGACTGAACTTGTGCCTGAGCCATATTCCAGGCTAGAAGGTTAAGCAAGCTACTTGCTAAAGCAGAGATCAATACGCGGAAATAGCAATCGCGTCGCCGTGCTAGCGAAGGTCTAAACATTGTCATGGAACGATTAATCACTCCTTCACACAACCTTGAACATCGAATGCGAAGTCCACACCCCAAGGTTTTTAACGTTTCTATAGTCTATAGCCCATTAGTTATAGCGAATTCCCGGAACATCTCTACAGGAATTCCAAACCTAAATATGAAATTTCTGTGGGCGATTTAGGAATTTTGCATATTCACGCCGTTTCGACTGTAGTACACCATAGAAGCTTACGCAGGCGACATCGCTCACGAGGCAACAGCAGGGTTGCATTTTGTGGAATACCAACCGCACACATACGGGGATTACCTTTAAAAAGTTACTTGCATCATATAAAAGAAAATTTTACAAACCCCTGATGCAGTTCAAAGATTAGGCAAATCCCCACAAATCTACTACCCCTCTAAAGTGTTCACCGCCTAAAATCTCAGTAATGCTGACTAGCCCCCCAAAGGCGATTAAATCAGTAAGGAGCTTGCGAACCGTGATTACTACTCCCAATTTCCTTCACTCTGCGCCGAACTCACCAATATCGGCTCGTTCACAAAAGATAGGTCTTGATCCGACACAGTCTGTACATCCCTCGGTGAGTAGCAAACTGAAGCGTCTCATCGACATTGCTGGAGCTTTAGTTGGGTTAATGATCACCGCCATGATTTTCATCCCGGTCGCAATTGCGATTCAACTGGATAATCCAGGGCCTGTTTTCTTCTCCCAGGTTCGCTGCGGGTTGAATGAAAAACCCTTCCGCATCTGGAAATTTCGCTCAATGGTTACAAATGCCGATCGCCTGAAGCATCTCATTGATAACGAAGCGAAAGGTCTAATTTTCAAGAATCGCAATGACCCTCGGATCACTAAAGTTGGTCGCTTCCTACGAAAGACCAGTTTAGATGAGCTTCCTCAGTTCTGGAATGTTCTTAGAGGCGAAATGAGCCTGGTTGGGACCCGTCCTCCCACCGTTGATGAAGTTGAAAAATATGAGCGTCACCACTTCCAGCGGCTGCGAGTTAAGCCTGGAATCACAGGTGAGTGGCAAGCAAACGGTCGATCGAAAGTGGAGGACTTTGAGGATATTGTCAAGATGGATATTGCTTATCAGCAAAAGTGGACTGTTACTTACGATATCTATCTAATCTTGAAAACCATCAAGTCCGTTCTGATGAAAGACGGAGCATACTAAGAGTTACAGATTTGCAGAGTGCATAGGCATGGCTGGAGTTGAGTCTCTGTTGATCCCCAAGACTTGAAGGTCGAGGGGATCTTAACTTTGGGTGATGGGGTAATAGGGTGATGGGGTGAGGTTTTATGACAACCTACCACCATCGCAGTTGTAGATAGCCGCGATCGGCTTGGCTCGTTTCGTCTTCAGTTAGCCATTCTACAAGTTTGTAGGTGCCAAACACATGATCCCACCAGTCTACCGCTAAGCCAAAATTGTGATGCCACATACCGTACTTGTGATGAACATAATGTACGGGCATTTTCATCCAAAAGCACTTGGTTGGGTTTTCGTGCTGAAGTTGGTGGGCATAAGCTGAAAAGGCGGCATAGGCAACTGCTCCCACCAGCCATCCCCATCCAACGTCGAGGGAAAAGAAGAAGGGAATAACCATCCCGATCGCCGTTCCTTTGACGTAATCCAAAAATTCCCAGACTACGCCTTGTCCTTCGTTACGGCGGTGATGATCTCGATGGCGTTCACCAAATTTTTGGGAAAGGTGCATCCAGCGATGTACCCAGTATTCGACAAAACTGGCGAAAATAAAGGCAATAATAGAACAGGCGATCGCAACGAACATAGATTTGACCTCTCCTAGCAAGTCTCTTCACACCAATTCCAGATATCTAAGGTCAGTGAACCTTTACCGGTTTAGACTTTCGGGATCAACATTGGGTTTCTCAACATTGATATTATGATCTCTTCACAGACACTTTAACCATTTTTTGGGTTCAGATGCAGGGTTGAGAGAGTGATGAATGCTGAGTTTAAGCCATTTCTCAGTTCTCTTTCTCGGCCCTCAGCCCCCCAGGCCTCAGCACTTTTCAACCAGGTTCTAAAGGGTATTAAACGATAAACAAGGGTAATCAATGGCTCCAATTTCATGAGATTAACTTACCAATGACGCTATTGGTAGTGTAAGTGATTAATAATTGCCCAAATATTTTGCATATGTGTTGTCACTCGCTTTCCGACTGTTATTATTTAAGCAGTTAGGTTCGATCGATTGATTTGAATGAGCAAGCGATCGGAAATTCAGCCTAGCCGTGGTGTGAAGGTGAGCGACTGATGAGTGATACTGCGGCATTTCTAGCAGGGTGTGCTGTTACGGGCGTTGCGGTGATGTTTTTGATGCGGAATGACTTTGCCGTTAGTCAACCGCGATCGCCACAACCCCTTCAGCCCCTTTCGCCTACACCGGATTTACAAGCTACACCCGTCCCAGCGTCGCCATTAGATGATGGGCGTGGTATTCGGATGGAGGCAGAATTAGACCAACAACAAGATCTGGCTAGAACCCTTTCAGATGAACTTAAGCGGCAGCAAGATCAGACGGAAGATTTGAAAGGTCTAGTTGAGAAACAGCAAGATCAAATTGAGGATCAGCAAAGCGAAGCTGATGAACTTAAACGGCAACTAGAACGACAGCAGCAAGATACAGAAACTCTCATAGCCCAGTTGCAAGAGCAACAGCGTCTCCTGGATAAAGTGTCTGATCAACCTGTTCGATCGACTCTACCCATTGAGCCATCTACAAAGATCGAAACGATTATGGTTGGGGCGGTTGGTGTGATTTTGCTGGTTATAGTAATTGGCGGTGGCGGCTTAATCGTGGTGGGATTGATTGTGATTGTGCTATCTTCACGTCGTCGTCATACCCGTACAGTTCACATCGTTCATCCTTTCCCTGCGCCCTATGCAACCTTTCCAGAGCAGCCGCTTCTACCAACCCGCCCTCGGACTCGACCTGCAAAGCAGATTGATGTGGAATATTACAATGATGGCGATAGTGACTACGGTTGACACCGTATAAATGGCTAAGTCTGGTATTTTTCCATCCCATTGGGAATCCTAGGTAAGTGCTTTTGCTGCCGATCGCATCTGAGACAAGCGATCGCAGATCGCTTCTCTGGGGCTACCAAGATGAATCCAACCTACAACGCATGCCTCGTTGCGCTCTCGATTGCAATTGCCGTAATCGCTATCTTGGCATTGCTCGTTTCATTGTTCGATCGACACATTGCTTTAGAGGTCGCTAAATCAGAGGCTATTCGCCAGAGTGAAGAACGCTTTCGAGCATTGCTGCGAAATGCTTCTGATATCGTTATGGTAGTTGCGGCAGACAGCACAATTGATTATGTCAGCCCATCTGCTGAACGGATCTTGGGATATGACTATCGTTCGTGGTCGGACAGAAAAGTACTTGAATTAGTGCATTCAGAAGATTTACTAAAAGCCAAGCATTTTTGGCAGGAAGTGTTAACCACTTCTAGAGTAGATGTGGTTACTGAATTGTGCTTTCAACATGCTGGAAAAAACGGATTAGTCTTTGATGTCATTGCTCATAATTTGCTAGCCGAACCAATTATTAAAGGTATTGTCATAACCCTCCATGACATCACTCAACGCCGACAATCTGAAGAACGCATTCGACTATTGGAATCAGTTTTAATCAACGCGAATGATGCTGTATTAATTGCTGAAGCAGCGCCGATCGATCTACCAGGACCACAAATTATTTATGTTAATGAAGCATTTACGCGCAAAACTGGGTATGCTTTCGATGAAGTGATTGGAAAAACGCCTCGAATTTTGCAAGGTCCGAAAAGCGATCGCGCCACTCTCGACAAAATTCGTGCAGCATTAGAGCAGTGGCAACCGATTATGGTTGATCTTTTGAATTACCGTAAAGATCGATCGGAATTTTGGATTGAGCTAAGCATTTTTCCAGTTGCCAATGAAGCAGGTTGGTTTACTCATTGGATTGCCATTCAAAGGGAAATTACTGAGCGAAAACAAGCCGAAGAAAAAAATCGTAAAGCACTAGAACGAGAGAAGGAATTACGAGAACTTAAGTCACGATTTATTTCAATGGCATCTCATGAATTTCGTACACCTCTAGCAACAATTTTGGCATCTAGCGATTTACTCAAGTCTTTTGGTCATAAGTTGAGTGAAGAGAAAAAGCGAGAGCGACTCAACAAAATTCAAGTTGAAGTTAAGAATATGGCGCGGCTATTAGATGACGTGCTGTTAATTGGCAAGACGGAAGCAGGACGAATTAAGTTTAATGCAACCTTGCTGAACTTAAAAGAATTTTGTCAGGATATTTTAGATGAAACTAAGCTAACCATAACCGATCGTCATACCTTAACCCTCACCTGCAAAGGGAACCTATTTGAATTAGAAGCCGATGAGAAACTATTACGCCACATTCTCACTAATTTGCTCTCTAACGCAATTAAATATTCTCCTCATGGTGGTGAAATCGATTTGTTATTACAGTGTGAACCAGCCATAGTATCTTTTCAAATTCGAGATGCAGGCATCGGCATTCCTAAAGCAGATCAAGAGCGGCTCTTTGAACCATTCCACCGAGCCAGTAACGTTAGCACTATTCCTGGTACCGGATTGGGATTAGCCATTATCAAACATGCTGCGGAACTTCATGGCGGCAGTATTCAGGTTATGAGTGAAGTTGGAGTAGGCAGTACTTTTACCGTTTCAATTCCACGATCGCACTGATAAGGAGACTATTAAATGACTACAATTCTCGTAATTGAGGATATGCTACCCCTACGAGAAGAAATTCTGGAAATACTCCATTTAATGGATTTTCAAGGAATTGGAGCCGAAAATGGAACAGTAGGAGTAGAACTGGCTAATCGATGCACTCCCGATTTAATTATTTGTGACATTATGATGCCTGAATTGGATGGGTATGGAGTGTTGCAGGCATTACGTCAGACCCCAGAAACAGCTACCATTCCGTTTATTTTTTTGACCGCAAAAGCGGATCGATCAGATATACGGCACGGTATGAATTTGGGTGCTGATGATTACTTGACAAAGCCGTTTACTAGTGATGAATTGAGTGAAGCGATCGCGGCTCGACTCCACAAAAAAGCAACGATGATGATACCTTATGTCATGGAGATGAGACGGACAACTGAGCAGCTTGGGCAAATGGTATACCGCGATCCGTTGACAGGGCTCCCCAATCGGATTCTGTTCCAGCAGCGATTGCAGGAGGCGATCGCTGAATCTAAGCAAGATCAGCACTCGATTATGGTGTTGTGTATCCGGCTGAAACAATCTCAATTGGTGAAAATTAAGCTAGAACTATCTGCTATTGATCTGCTGCTGCAAGCGATTGCGGAGCGATTGACCAATTGCGTTGCTGCCAAAGACACAGTTGCACGGTTCAGTGGAGATGAATTTAGCCTGATTGTGCCTGAGATTACCTGTCACGATGAAGCAGTTAAAATCGCTGAACAGATTCGGAAAATGCTGTCTGAACCCTATTTAATTGATCAACAATCGATAACAATTCAGGTTTACCTGGGGGCAACCCTTTATCCAGAGGATCATTGTGCAACCGATCGATTATTAAGTCATGCATTGATGTCAACAGATTGGGGGCAAAAACATAACCACTTTAGTTGTCAGTTTTATGACAGCAATATTGAAGTCTCCATGACTCATCGCCGGATCTTGGAAGCCAGCCTTTATACCGCTTTACAACAGGCAGAGAACAAAGAGCTTCCATCGCTTCAGGTTTACTACCAGCCACAAGTGAACTTAGTGACAGGGCGAATTGTTGGAGCGGAGGCATTGTTGCGAATGCAGCATCCTGAGCTAGGTTGGATTTCTCCAGCCATGTTCATCTCGATCGCAGAAGAGACAGACCTAATCATTCCGCTAGGAGCATGGGTGTTGCAAACAGTATGTCATCAAGCGAAACGCTGGCAATCAATCCAAAATGCACCAATTCGCATCTCAGTGAATCTTTCAGCCCATCAACTTAAACAGCCTGAACTGACAGAAACAGTTGCTCAAATCTTGACTGAAGCCGATCTCCCCTCCGACTGGCTCGGACTAGAACTCACTGAAACTGCGGTCATGGAAGACGTAGAAAGGAGCGTTGCCATGCTGCAAACCCTCAGAGAAATGGGGATTCATCTATCTGTTGATGATTTCGGCACAGGCTATTCCTCCCTTAGCTACCTGAAACGGTTGCCCATTGATACGTTGAAGATTGATCGATCGTTTGTTTTCAATGCGACGACGGATGAGAATGATGCGGCGATCGTTTCAACGATCATCACTCTTGCCCAAAGCCTCAATCTGAGAATCATTGCGGAAGGCGTAGAAACCAGGGAACAGTATCAGTTCTTGCACCAGCGAGGATGCCATGCGATGCAAGGCTATCTATTCAGTCCGGCTGTTCCGGCCATTCAGTTTGAGCAAATTTTAGCTAGCGATCGGCGTCTCGTCGTGTGATTCAGTATCCATTTTCTGAAGACTGAAGTTGCCATACAGAATCGAAAGTTCAGAAATATAGCCATAGTCATATTGGTTAGGACATTTTTGTGGGGCGGCGGAGCCGCCCCACAAAAATGTCCATGTCCTAACCTAACTGACTACAGCTATATCTGTGTGAATGACCGCAGGTTGACGATACCCATCCTCACCTAGAGTGATTCCAATCAAGTCGGCTTCTAGGTCTGTGATCGCCTCATCATCATGCACCTCCCATCGGATTTCCTGACAACCCTGAATTTGCAGCAACCTCGAATGCGCTAGGCTAAAGATAAGCCGTTTACTAATGATGATGGGTGCAACATTGTACCCTGTATTAAGGAGGATATTGGAGATGAGTCAGACTGTTACTCCACCCCCAAGAAATCTGAATGATCCCTTGCCCTCTGAAGGTTCAACGAGAACGATCGCTTCTTCCTCCACGTTTAATGATTTTGTTCAAGAAACGATCGCGCTCACTCGTCGCTTGTTCATCCAATTACAACGCCGTCCCTCCACGCTGATTGCAGGCATTATTCAGCCTGTAATGTGGTTGGTGCTGTTCGGGGCACTGTTTCAAAATGCTCCTCAAGGGTTGTTTGGTGAGAGCCAAAATTACGGGCAGTTTTTGGCGGCTGGCGTGATTGTGTTCACTGCTTTTGGCGGCGCACTCAACGCAGGATTGCCTGTGATGTTCGATCGTGAATTTGGGTTTCTCAATCGGTTGCTGGTGGCTCCTTTGGCATCTCGCTTTTCGATCGTCCTGGCATCTGCCCTCTTCATTGCCACACTGAGCTTGGTGCAAACAGCCGTGATTATTGCGATGAGTGCCTTTTTAGGAGCAGGATTGCCTGATCTAGTGGGGCTAGGATTAGTAGTCGCGATCGTTCTCCTGCTTGTCTTCGGTGTAACAGCCCTGAGCTTAGGGCTTGCTTTCGCCCTCCCCGGACACATTGAACTGATCGCTGTTATTTTTGTCACCAATCTACCCCTACTATTTGCGAGTACTGCTTTGGCTCCTCTCTCATTCATGCCAAGGTGGTTACAGGTTGTGGCTAGCCTCAATCCGTTGAGTTATGCGATCGAACCGATCCGTCACATCTACACGGATGATCACTGGCGACTCAGCGATGTGGTCATGCAAGCTCCATTTGCTAATGTGACTATGACAACGGCGCTTCTGATTTTGGTAAGCTTCAGCGTAATTGTTCTGCTTAGCATTCGCCCTTTGCTCCGCCGATCGTTCACTTGAGCCAACAAACTCTTGAGCCAACAAGCTACTTGAGCTAATTAAGTTCTGGATTTTGGGTTTTGAAGTGTGAATTTTGAACTAAACTTGAGTTCAAAACTCGGAACTAGAACTTAACTTGGCGTCAATGCGCTTAACCCTTCTCCGGGAACAATTTCAGTTCTTTTAGCGTCCTGAGTAGCAATCTCAAATTGTTGTTATGTGTCTCGATTCGGCAATGATCATGAAAACAATCATTCGATCTCGATCGGTGAAGTTCGTTGGGGCAATCCTCAGCATCCTAGGAATCGGAGTAGTGGTTGCAATGTCTGCTCAGACGGCGATCGCGCAAACCGCAGACACGTTGGAAGGCACAGGAACCAGCGATATCAACCCCAACTCCAGCAATGGTAACGGTTTGGATATGTTTGACCTGCTTCACCGAGCGCAACAAGGAACGATTCGTAGCCAGGATGAATTCCTTCGGGATCAGCAGGAAACCATTGGCGAAGCAGCGGCTGATTTCCGCGCTAGGCAACAAGAAGCCTTACAGCAACAGCAGCAACCTGAGATTCCTACCTCTTCTGAGACTCCTCAAAACTAAATCTTGAGTCCCCTAGCCGTCAACTGTCGATTTCCGGTTAATGAGTTATCAAATCATCCGTAGGAGTGAACTGCTGTTTGCTCCTACATGGAGTAATTATGAATATGCCCTTCGTCACGAAGCTGTCATCGATCGCTTCGGACGCTTTCCCCATCGAAACCGCATCCTAGGGCGCGACACGACTCTGGAAGAGGCAGAGTTCTTGAACCAGCCAGGATCGTCGTTTTAGGTAGAGCATAACCTAATCTTGATCGGTTGGAATTCTAGAAAAAGATTGTCGTTTTATCTCAGGCAACGGCGTCTCTAACGCTGCCTCCAACTTTCGTCCCTCATAGGGATTTGCAGGAACGATCGGCATTGTCCCCGGACTGACAATTCCCCCCGATACCACAATCTTGAAAGCATCTTCGATCGACATTGACAGATTAATCACTTCCCCTTCGGGGACGATCGCATACCATCCCGTCGTTGGATTTGGCGTTGTGGGAATGAAAAGGCTGAGCATCCGTTCTGGCATCTGAGCTTGGATCTGAGGACTAATGACGCTGGTGACAAACGCGATCGCCCAGATATTTTTGCGCGGATACTCGACCAATACCACCCGTCGAAACTTGCCGTTTGTATCTTTTAGTAAGGTTTCCAGCAGTTGCTTGAGTGTCTTGTAAACCGCTCCTGCTAAAGGGATGGCCTGCAGCAACCGTTCCCCTACATCCAGCAACCAGCGCCCAACAATGTTACGCGCCATTAAACCAATCAGAAGGATGCAGAGCAAGGGAACTGCCAGCCCTACCGTAATATTGATCAGATCGAGCAGCAGTGGATTGAGATCTTTAAAGGGATTCAGTTGCTTAGGAATCTGAGTTAGGAAGTTGATGACCCAGGTAGCGATTGTAATGGTCAACCAGATGGTAGTTGCTAGAGGAATCACCACCAACAACCCTGCAATCAGGTCATTTTTGAAATCTTGCTTTAAGCGATGCAGTACAGACAACTTGCTCTCCTTTGACCGTTTGAGGGAGTGGTGCTATGCGTTATCATGATTTCAACCTTGTTCGCTTACCTTGATTCGGTAGTCGCGATCGTTAAAGCCATTCTTATTCTTGAAGAAATAGTTGTCAGCCTTGTAAAGAATTGTTTCAAGTTCTTAGATTGTAGCGATGAGTTGGATGAATGTGCTACTGGATGGCAAGTTTAACGAAACCCTCAAGTGTGATGAATCACGATTACTCACTCTCCTGGCTGGAGTTTTGGAATCAAGCAAGCTTCTACTTAGGTTTCAGGCTTTTAATTGCACTTGTCGATCGTGCATCAGGCTGAGGAAGCTAGCGATCATGGCGATCGTGGCTGCCGCATAGAAGACAGCAGGTAAGCCGATCGGCTTAGTTTTCTCTAGCACTAATCCCATGATGATCGGGCAAAAGAATTGTCCGAGGGAGTTAAATCCAGTGCCGATCGCTAATACACTTGCCCGCAAATCCGCAGGTGCTAACCCAGCTAACACATCATAAAGATTAGGGGTGATGACACCAAAGCCAACACCAAACAAGACAGCCGTTGGAATGATGAAATAGAGTTCTGTCAGGAAGGGGATGGTCAGCAGGGTCATTGCCATGAGGCTAAAGCCAAATGCGACGGCTCGATTTTGTCCCAATCGTCGTCCTAATCGACTCGCACCAACCGCCGCAATCACCGCTGCACCAACGGCTCGAATCGCCAATACAAAGCCATTGAGTTCGGGGCCGGCATCGATCACGTCGCTGAGGTAGAGAGGCGTGTAGATGACGACGGCATAGACGATCGCGGCTGCCATCAGCAAGAATAAATAAATTTTCAAAATTGCAGGCTTGAGCAATACGGTTCGGAGTTGGCTTTGTTCGCCTGTGCCAATTAGGGATGACGATCGACCAGTTTGTTCTTGGAAATTGGTAGCCGCCAAAGCCGCAAGCGGAATTCCTAAGCCATACAGATAAAAGGCATATTGCCAGTTTATTCCGCCAACCACACCTCCAAGGAGGGGAAACAGGATCGCAGAGGTGGTCATGGCGCTAGTAGCATAGCCAAGAATACGCGATCGGGCTTCTCCTTCATACATTCCACCGAGGATGCCAATGGTAGCAGCAGCGACTCCTCCACTGGCTGCACCCAATAGCCCTCGCGTGGCTAACAGCAACGGAAACGTAGTCATAAATGCAGTTGCGACGCCAAACACCGCGTAAAGAATCAAGCAAGGAATCATGACCTTGAGTTTACCGACTCGGTCTGCCAAAATCCCCATTAACGGAGTGGCTGCCGCCGAGGTTAAAGCGTGGGCGCTGACTAACATTCCTGCCCATTCGCGATCGAGATGAAGCTGATCGATCATTTCAGGCAACACCGGAGACACGACACCTCCTGTCATGGTGGTTAAACAACCTGCTGCTAGCAGGATCAGGAGTTGACCTAACCGTTGCCAGGCGAGTGAATTTCCTTTTGGAAGGAGTTTACCGACAGGCGACATAACTGATTCCTATACATTCATTCTCAAGGTAAGCGAAGGAAGCCGTGAAATTAGGTGGAGTGGGACAGTGCAGTTGGCTGTCCTTTGGTGTGCTGGATATAGCAGTAGCCAGCGTGGTTAGGACAATGCCAAAGGCTGAAAGGCAAACGGTCAATCCATCCTGACTCAGCACTCAGTCCTCAGAACTCAGCACTTAGCTATAGAAATTGAGCGTTGCTGAGGTTAGGCATGTTTTGGGTAGGAGCATCCCCTTGTGGGTACCCGAAATCTTCCAGGGTAGGCACAAGCAGGGTAGGCACAAGCAGGGTAGGCACAAGACCTACCCCTACGATTGGGGGTGCAAATTGTTTCATCCCATTCTTCAGCGACACGAAAATTGCAGGAGTGCGTAGAATCCTGATTAGAGGGTTCAACGCTGCAATCCTCTGACAGGAGATATACACCTCTAGCAGGAGCTACAACGTTGAAGCATCCAAATTTGGTATTCGTTACAGCATATCAGCTTAACGAATAGAAGATGTGCCCTAGTTGAGGAGACGATCGAGTGGTGCAAATCAATCCGAAGCCCAATCTTAAATTGATACAAAACGAATCAGTGACTTGCGTTACCAGAGTTTCGATCGCTGATCTCACTTCAGAGCAATTCATCCAAACCTATCAAATTCCTGGGATTCCGGTAATCCTCACCAATATGCTTGCTCTCAACTGGGATTGGAATCTGGAGTATCTGTGTGAACACCTTAATACTCACGAATTTGTCTTGCGTTACTACGGACACGATCGATATCAACAAGACAAACGCAAATGGACTTCGATCGGTAGTGGAGTCGTTCCACAAACCAAACCGTTCACTGACTACGCCGAGTTACTACAAACTCACGAAGCACACAAGTATGACATCTATTTAGCGAAATGCTCAATTCAGAATACGCCTCTTGCTCAAACCGAAACCATTCATGCTATTGACACCCAACTCCAAAAACTAGGACTCAATCAACCTGCCAGTGCCCTTAATCTCTGGGTTGGTCCGGGTGGACATACGGAGTGTTTACATTACGATCCGACAGACGGCACATTGATTCAGCTACATGGCTCAAAACGAATTATCCTTTTTCCGCCCTCTCAAACCGCCAACCTCTACCCTTATCCATTTTATGTGCATCTGCACCACGGCATGAAGCTACGCTGTTGGTTCAGCCAAGTCTACCCCGATCGCCCCGATTTCCAAGCGTTCCCAAAACTCAAAGACGCTTTGTGCCACAAGCAAGAGGTTATGCTCAATCCGGGCGAAATGCTTTACATCCCGACGGGATGGTGGCATGAAGTAATTGCGTTAGGCGATGAAATGGTTTGTTCCGTCAATCGCTTCTGGCGGGTCTATCCCACCATTCGCGCTATCCAATCTTGGGAATGGTGGCGATCGTATCTTGGCAGCTTGTGCGCCATTCCAACTGTCTTGCTCAGCGTTACACTGGCAATGGCGAGTCCGAGACGATCGCAAAAATTGAAAGAAATCATGCAAATGTTTTGAATTTAGGGGATGGGGCGTCCAATCTATCACACCTGTCTGGGTACGGCATGTCGCCTTCCTATCCCCTATTTCCTATCTTTTATCCCCCTATCCTTCTCCTTTCAATGACCTCAAACCCCAAATTTTCCTGGATTAAATGGATTCAGCAGCGCAGGCTGTTGATGTTGTTAGCAGCAGGCTCTCTTGCTGTCATGCCCGGAGCCGTGATTGCACCTGTCTTGCCAGAAATCAAGGATCAACTGCGGCTTGATACCGCATTGGCGGGGTATTTGGTGAGTGCCCATTATTTAACCGTGGCAATCTGTAGCCCTTTACTGGGGATTCTTGCCGATCGCATTGGGCAAGTTCGCGTGTTGGTGGTTGCTTTGATTGGTTTTGCGTTGTCGGGTGTCGCTGGAGCATTCACTCACAGTTTTTTGCCGATGCTAGTGACACGAGGTTTGCTAGGAGCTGCAACAGGCGGAATTGCCGCAGGGAGCCTAGGGCTGTTGGCAAAGATGTATTCGAGCGAAGAAAAACGATCGCAGGCGATCGCTTATGCCTCTAGCACTCTAACGCTATCCAACATTGTTTATCCTCTCTTGGCGGGATGGGTGGGGTCAAATCAGTGGCAATTTGCCTTTTACCTGTATGGCTTAGGTGTTCCTCTAGGGCTATTAGCGGCATTTATTCTGCCAGAACAACGCTTCGTTTTCTCTGAAGCTTCGGTGGTAGACAATACTCATGCCAATCCAAGAGAGGCGAAGCAAGCCGCAGATAAGAAAAAGCTCGGTTCGATTCTGCGGAATCCACAGATTCTTCGATTGATGTTAACTGTCGGATTAACAGCCGCTACGGCTTACGCGACAGTAGTTTACTTGCCGAGCTATCTCAATGCGACAATTGATTCTACAACGGTCATCAATGGCTTGGTATTGGCGTGTCAGGCGATCGGTGCAGCGATTATTTCAGCATTTGGAGTCAGTTTATTGATGCGGCGACTCGGTTCAACCCCGACGCTCGCGATCGGCTTGAGTTTGATGGCGATCGCGCTTATCACAATTCCTCAATTAGAATACCTTCACTGGCTTATGCCAACGGCGCTTCTCTTCGGCATCGGCATGGGAATTACGATTCCTGGTCACTATGTGACGATCGCCAATCTCGCCCCGACTGAATTACAAACGACGACCCTCGCGATCGCACAGGCATGAATTTTCTAGGACAGTTTCTTTCTCCTACCTTTTTTGGCTTCGCTATCTATAAAAGTGGCTTAACTGCCGTCTTCTATACAGCCGCGTCTGTTGCCTTGTTGACAATTCTGTTTCTATTACTGACCTCAAATCGCAAAGAACGGTATTCATAAGTTTCTGATATGAAGTCGCTCGAATTTTGTGATTACTTGAGGGGGTTTTCCAGAATGGAAGCTTAAGCTAGTATTGAACAATAGATTTAAGTCTATTGACCAATTGTTCGCTATAGACTTAAATCTAGATAAAGCCTTATGAGGTTGGCAGTCCCTACCCTACTCAAAGCGGTGGCGGCAGGTTTTGGCTGTGTGACACAGGTTCAACTACTAACCGAAAACTCTATTAAATTCCATTTTTTTGCGATTTTTTGCGTATTGCCATCTCATCGTAGGGGGCACAGTTTTGCGATGCCCATACCGATGTTGTTGTAAGCGCCTGAAACAAAGACGGCTCAATTCTAACGCACCTGAGGACGATATCAATGCCCCAGTTTTTTGCTGATACCGCATGGTTTATCCCGTGCTATCCATTAGTAGGAATGGTGCTGTCGATCGCCTGGTTTCCTTCGATGATTCGACGCACTGGCCCTCGACCCGCCGGATATGTCAATGCCATCACTACTTTCTTTGCGCTAATTCATGGTTTACTGGCACTGCCAGCGGTGCTTCACCAACCGGCTCAGTATCTCTATCTCCCCTGGCTGCAAGTCGCGGGTCTTGATTTAACTCTCCCTGTTGAAGTTTCGGCACTGACGATCGGGGCGGCTATCCTGGTCACAGGCTTGAACCTGATAGCACAGATCTACGCGATCGGCTACCTGGAGATGGATTGGGGCTGGGCACGATTTTATGCGCTTTTGGCTCTGTTTGAAGCCGGAATGTGTGCCCTGGTTCTCTCCAATTCGCTATTTTTCAGCTACATGGTTCTGGAAATCTTAACCCTCGGAACTTATTTGCTGATTGGCGTTTGGTTTAATCAATCATTGGTCGTGACAGGCGCACGGGATGCCTTTTTAACCAAGCGGGTTGGCGATCTTTTCTTGCTGATGGGGGTGCTAGCCATCTATCCGTTAGCGGGAACCTGGGATTACAACGAATTAGCAGAATGGGCGCAAACAGCTAATCTTGATCCAACGTTGGCTACGTGGGTCGGGTTAGCACTGATGGCAGGTCCAATGGGCAAATGCGCTCAGTTTCCCTTGCACCTGTGGCTAGATGAGGCAATGGAAGGTCCCATACCCAGCACCATTCTGCGGAATTCTGTTGTCGTTGCCACAGGCGCGTGGGTATTAGTGAAATTGGAACCTGTCCTGGCACTGTCGCCTGTTGTCATGAACACGACAATGGTGATCGGTGCGCTCACGGCGATCGGGGGAACCTTGATTGCCATCGCCCAAATCGACATCAAGCGATCGCTCTCTTACCTGGTCAGCGCCTACATGGGCATCGTGTTCATTGCAGTTGGTTCACAACAAACCGAAGCTGCCCTGCTAATTGTGTTCACTCATGCGCTAGCGATGGCAACGTTGGTAGCAAGCAGCGGCTCGATCATCCTCAACTGCATCACTCAAGATTTGACCCAACTGGGCGGCTTATGGTCGCGTCGCCCAATCACCGGACTCTCATTCGTTGTTGGTGCGATCGGTTTAGCGGCTCTTCCGCCTCTCGGTAGCTTTTGGGCAATGTTGAAACTCGCCGATGGACTCTGGCAAATCCGCCCCTGGCTCGTTGGGTTACTGTTAGTCATCAATGGTTTAGTCGCCTTCAGTGTGACTCGCACCTTCGGACGAATTTTTGCAGGCAACCCTCAGCAGATGACCGAGCGATCGCCCGAACCCCTCTGGGCAATTATATTACCAATGGCTGTTCTGGCTGGTTTTACGTTGCACGTTCCCATGATTCTCCAACATTTTAACTTGCTTCCCGCGTGGGCAGACCTTAACAAAGATGTGGCGTTATTGCTCACCTGGTCGAGTCTGTTTGGGTTCAGCATCGGTGGCGTGATCTATATCGGCAACTATGTCAGTAAACCAATTCAACTGCCCTGGAAACCGCTACAAGATCTGTTCGCTTATGACTTCTATACCCCAAAACTCTATCGCTCCAGTGTCGTTGGCAGCGTCGATGTTATCTCACGCATCACCGATTGGGTCGATCGCTACTTCGTCGATGGCATCGTCAACCTCATCGGACTCTCCTCCATTTTTGGCGGCGAAACTCTGAAATATAGCAACTCTGGACAAAGCCAATTTTACGTATTGACGATCGCGATCGGCGTTATCTTCCTCGCCGTCCTGATGAGTTGGTCATTCCTTACCCATCTCTAGGGGACAGAAAACAGGGAACAGAGAACAGGAATTAGCAATTCGGCGTTGCTGAATGATGGGAGGAAACGATTTGCATCCCCAATGGTAGGGGTAGGTCTTGTGCCTACCCTGGAAGATTTCGGGCACCCACGGGGGGATGCCCCTACCCAAAACATCTTCGGGCACCCACGGGGGGATGCCCCTACCCAAAACATCCCTAACGTCAGCAATACCAGCAATTCCACCCCCCTCATTTTTCATTTTTCATTTTTCATCCCTTATCCCTCGTCCTTCACCTATGCTCAGTTCTCTTATTTGGCTCCCGATCGTTGGGGCAGCAATTATTGGGTTTCTTCCGAGTCGTTTCTCGACTAGTCAAATCCGGACAGGTGCCGTTTGGCTCTCTGGTGCTGTTTTACTATGGACAATCTGGCTGCTGACTCAATTCGACATTCATAATCCGGGGCTGCAATTCCGGGAATATCTGCCCTGGATTGAAACCCTCGGATTGAACTATGAACTCGGTGTCGATGGGTTGTCGATCGTGTTGCTGGCGCTGAATAGTCTGCTGACCTGGATTGCCATATTTAGCAGTAGTGTGCAGATCGATCGCCCTCGTCTCTTCTATTCCCTGATTCTGCTAATTAACGGCGGAGTCGCAGGTGCATTTCTGGCTCAAAACCTGTTGCTGTTCTTCCTGTTTTATGAGCTAGAGTTGGTTCCTTTTTACCTGCTGATTTCAATTTGGGGCGGTGAAAAGAAGGGCTATGCCGCCATCAAGTTTCTCATCTACACTGCCATCTCTGGCGCACTGATCCTGATGGGTTTCCTGGGCTTGGTGTGGCTGAGTGGTGCCTCTGATTTCACCTATCAATCGGTCCTCGGACAAACATTGCCGCTCAGTTTACAAGTCATCCTTCTAGGGGTGTTGCTGGTTGGCTTTGGCATCAAAATTCCGCTTGTTCCGTTCCACACCTGGCTACCAGACACTTACGTTGCATCATCAACTCCAGTCGTGATGCTGTTGGGCGGCGTATTGGCGAAACTCGGAACCTATGGAATTTTCCGATTCGGTTTGGGGCTGTTTCCGGAAGCATGGGCAAAATTATCCCCGTTCCTGGCAATTTGGGCAGCCGTCAGTATCTTATATGGTGCGATGGCGGCGATCGCCCAGAAAGACATCAAGCGCATGGTGGCGTATAGCTCGATCGGTCATATGGGTTACATCCTACTGGGGGCAGCGGCACTAACCCCTCTGGCGCTCGTTGGTGCTGTCTCTCAGATGATTGCTCACGGGCTGATTCTGGCAATTCTGTTCCATTTGGTTGGCGTAATTGAAACGAAAGTGGGTAGCCGCGAATTAGATGTCCTCAACGGGCTGCTAAATCCAATTCGAGGCTTACCATTCGTTAGTTCGCTGCTGATTCTGGGCGCAATGGCAAGTGCCGGAATTCCAGGATTAGCGGGTTTCATCGCAGAATTTCTGATCTTCCAAGGCAGCTACGCCGTATTTCCGATCCAAACATTGGTCGCCGTCATTGGCACAGGGCTAACCGCCGTCTATTTTGTGATTTTGCTCAATCGCACCTGCTTCGGCAGATTGGACAACGCCACCGCTTACTATCCCAAAGTTTTGTGGCTTGAGAAAGCACCTGCGATCGTCCTTGCGATTTTGATTCTCTTCTTAGGCATTCAACCCACTTGGTTAGTCCGTTGGACAGAAGCAACCACAACAGCGTTCGTTGCTGCCATACCTGTCACCGAACCTTCCGCGCCCATTGTTCAAGCAATGCCGATCGATTCTCCCCGTTTGCCACAGTGATTTTGTAGGTCGATGGCTGGATGCATCAACCTCTGAATGCACCAACTCTGAATGCGTGATTAAGTCAACTTGGTCAATTGCTCATTAGGAGGAAGTTCTTGTGTCTAAATCAGGTTTCATTGGTCTAGGAAGCGCACTCTTGATTTCAGGTTTGGCGATCGTTCCTGCAACTCAAGCCCAAACGCCAATCGGAGAATTACAAGAATCTCAAGGCATCACTATATCCGGCACCGTTATTAGCGTCGTGGGCAATGATTTTATTCTGGATGACGGTACAGGCAACATCATTGTTGATGCTGGACCACGTTGGTGGCACGAAATAAACATTGAACCTGGCGAAGAACTGACCGTCGTTGGAAAACTCGATAACGACGAATTTGATGCCATTTCCATCACCAAAGCGGACGGCACCGTCATTCAAATTCGCCCCGCTTCAGGTCCACCGCCTTGGGCCGAAGGGCGCGATCGTAGATGACCTCCCATCCCCCCATCCCCCCATCCCCTCATCCCCTCATCTCTCTAAACATGACCACAACCACACTCTCTCCTCAAACCGCGTCTGTTCCTAAGCTTCCGCCATCCACACACGAATTTGCAGAGATTATCCATCGGCTCGAAGCAGGCAGTGCGATGCTTCCAGATACGCCTGAAAATCTGATGCAAATCATTGGGCTGTATAAAGCGTATGCCGTGCCGATGGATTTCTACTGGCGCGATCTCCTTTATATTGCTGAACAAGTTTTTCTGGAGCCACTCCCTTTTTTCAAATATTTTATTTCAAAGGAATATCTAGAGCGACACAATCATTACGCAGGGGATGATGCTGATTTGCGAATTTGGCGAGGTCAAGCAACGGCGCATCCTGAATTAATGGCATTCATTGAGAAGGGTGAATTGCAGTCTAAATTGCCTCGAATTTTCCATCACTGGTGGCACGATCGCATCAACATGGAATTCGCGGAAGAATGTATGCGGGCGATGCTCTGGCACCGCAAAATGTATGTGCCTGTGAATCAGTTTGATCCGTATCTCGACAGCGACGAATACAAGCAAAATGCCGATCGCGCCATTCGCGCTTACTTCGAGGGCAACCCATTCATGCTCGGACTCTACAAGCTGTTTCCGGATATGTTTTTGGAGCAGTGCCGCCAAGCGTCTTACTACGCCAACTTAGGCTTGTTCTGGGAAGTGATGGCACCCGTATTTTTCGAGATGTCTGATCTTTATGATGAAGGCAAGATTGCTAGTGTCCCCGATGCGATGAATTTTCTGGTGAACGGCATTTTTGCGATCGCCGGACGACCGATTTATCACCACGTTTACATTAAGGGCAAATGCTACGAAATCATTCCCAAGTCAAAAGGCTTCACCTGGCTTTACGAAGCGGCTCTCCCCTATGTCGAGGCAGTGTTCTATCGCACGTCTCCCTTCCGAGGTACAAAGTCCTACAATGCCCAAGCTGGAGAGGTTCCCGCCGATCAGAAAGACTTCCACTATGGCGTACTCTATGCCGATAAGTTCCCCGTTGGCACGGCTGGAATTCCGCCCACTCTCCTTGCCCAAGATATGCTGCACTTCTTGCCACAATATTTGCTGGATTATTACCAGCTTCACTGCCGGGGCGAAAACGATATGCTCATTCAACTTGCCGTCAGTTTTCAGCGATCGATGTATTGCGTCACTTCCGCTGTGATTCAAGCATTGCGAGAAGCTCTACTCTATCCGCTTGATGACCCTAACCCGAAACACTTGCTAGCAAATCGCAAATTCTTTGAGGCACAACTCGATCGATTCAAACGTCCAGAAGCCCGCTTGCGAAACATTCAATCGCAAAATTATCGATAATTGCTCAAAAATCCCGATCGGATTGGTTATCCTTATCCAATATCCTGCTGCCCATTTTGCCCATCAAATGGGCAGTCTATGCTGAATAAAAATAACGATTTATTGCTATAGCTAAGTGCTGAGTTCTGAGGACTGAGTGCTGAGGCAGGATTGATAGACCGTTTGCCTTTCAGCCTTTGGCAATGTCCTAACCACGCTGGCTACTGCTATAAGTATCACAGGTAGGGTGGCAATGCCCACTCGACAAAATGGGTTTTCGGATAAGCTCTTAGAACTAGCAACATTACAATTAGTAAATTATGCGCTTAATTCTCTACAGCAAACCGGGATGTCATCTCTGTGAAGGACTCCAAGAAAAACTGGAGCAAATTCGATCGCTTCCCTTTATCTTGGAAGTAAGAGATATCACCACTCGCAACGATTGGTTTCAAGCATACCAATACGAAATTCCCGTGCTATTTTTGGCGATCGATGCAGCAAGCGATTCTGTAACGGATGTAACGGATACAGCAATAGGTTTATCCCCCCTAACCTTACCCCTCACCCCCTTACCCCGTCCTTCTCCACGCGCTTCAGTCAAACAATTAGAGCAAATGTTACAAAGATACTTGTTGGCAAATTCAGAAAATAGTGCAGAATAGGCGCAATACGGAAGGATGAATTGAGGCTTAATGCCTGGTTCTCATCTTTAATAAGGTTGATTTTTACTCAACACTCAACACTCAACAATCTATCATTCAAGCCTAAAGCTGACTGTTTTCGCTTCATCCTTCCGCCTTCATTCTTCTGCTCGGTGTAAGGAGTTATTGATATGAAACTGAAAGATTTATTAGCAACCCTATCGTCTTCTTCCCTGCCTGAGCATCCGGCTCTAGAGGCAGAAGTGAGAGGATTGGCGACGAATTCTCATGCGTGTCAACCAGGTGATCTGTTTATTGGGATGCCAGGGACGCGGGTGGATGGAGGGGAGTTTTGGTCAAGTGCGATCGCCTCTGGAGCGATTGCTGCGCTGGTTTCTCCATCGGCGGCACAGAAATTGGCTCCCTCGCCGGAATTGGCAGATTCTTGTGTAATTCCCTTCCCGAATATGCCGCAAGCTTGCGCTCAGGTGGCAGCCGCATTTTATGGCTACCCGGCTCAGAAGCTAAAGCTAATTGGCGTAACGGGAACGAATGGAAAGACGACTACCACGCATCTGATTGAATTTTTATTGACTCGATCGCAGCAATCTACTGCCTTAATGGGCACCCTCTACACCCGTTGGGCAGGTTATCAACAAACGGCAATTCACACTACACCGTTTGCCGTTGAGCTACAGAAACAATTTGCGGAAGCGATCGAGGCTGGCTGCCAATCTGCGGTAATGGAAGTCAGTTCTCATGCGCTGGCACAAGGACGGGTGATGGGCTGTCCGTTTGAGGTATCGGTGTTCACGAACCTGACGCAAGATCACCTGGACTATCACAAAGACATGAACGATTACTTCCAGGCAAAAGCTCTGTTGTTTAGTCCCAGTTACCTTCAGGGACGTGCCATCCTCAACCAGGATGATCTCTATGGACAGAAATTGATCGAGCAATTGCCTTCAGATCGAGTCTGGTCATACAGCGTTGAAGATCAGACGGCGGATTTGTGGACGAGTGATTGGGTATATGAGTCGGAGGGTGTGAAGGGAGTACTACATACACCGAAGGGCGCGATCGCCTTTCAGTCGCCGTTGGTCGGGCAGTTTAATTTGGCGAATCTGTTGGCGGCGGTGGGGACAGTGCTGCATTTCGGAGTACCCTTGGAGACGATCGCTCAGTCTCTCCCTGATTTCACTGGCGTTCCCGGACGGATGGAGCAAGTCCAGGTCAGCCTCGATCAAGACATCAGCGTAATTGTAGACTATGCTCATACGCCGGATAGCTTAGAAAATATGCTCCGTGCGGCTCGGCCCTTCATTCCCGGACGGATGATCTGTGTGTTCGGCTGTGGGGGAGATCGCGATCGAACCAAGCGCCCCAAGATGGGAGCGATTGCTGCCGACCTTTCTGATTGGACAGTTGTCACCTCTGACAATCCCCGCACCGAAGACCCCAAACGCATTCTGCAAGACATCCTGACCGGAATTCCAGAGGGCGCGAATCCGACGGTGATAGGCGATCGGGCTGACGCCATCCGCACTGCCATTCTTCAGGCACAACCTGGAGACGGCGTTCTGATTGCTGGCAAAGGACACGAAGATTATCAGATTCTTGGCACAGAGAAAGTGCATTTTGACGATCGCGAACAAGCCAGAGCCGCATTGGAACTCCGCTTGTTTACGAAATAATCCCACCTGTAAATTTTCTATTGATGGATGGCGTGGTGTTGGGACAATCCCTGCGGTTGATATATGGCGTGGTGTTGGGGCAATCCCTGCATGGTTGCCCTGGATTAGAGGGCAACCACGCAGGGATTGCCCCTACCGATGGCAAAATCAACAAAAATTTATAGGTGGAAATAATCTACTTATGGAGTGAGCTTCAACAAACTTCAACTTAAATGCCAACTAACTTATCCGTTATCCTAAGCCAATTAATACTATTGAAGAGAAATAATTCTCGATCGCAATTTCTCATACAGCAGCGACAGAAAATTGCATCTTTACAATATAGCGATTCTCGATCGGGTGAGATATATTTTGCAGGGCGAAAGGCGCTTTGCCTGAACACTTGATGAACCTAACCTAAATGGGAAAGGCTACAGATGCGGCAGATTTGCAATACTTAGAATTTTGGTGAAAACCTCCTAATTAGTAATAATTTTACAGTTCTTCTGTAGAAACACAGACTAATATGAAGATAATGTGAAGATGAAAGGTTTCTCATGCTTTGTTAGAACCAATCTAGATAGCATTTGGATGTAATGAGTAAAGTCTTTATTTATGGCGCGTTCACTAAGCTGATTACTTCAGATAAAGCTTTACCAATCAATTCAGAAGAATACTACTTTTTAATACAGTTCACTCTGGATAAATAATAAATGGAGTGATGTTGAAAAATCCTAAATAAAAGCTGAGGGTCTTATTGTTTAGACTCTCTAGAGACTGAACGGAATTGTTGTGATGAGTTTTAGTTCTGAAGATTTACTCTCTCCTGATCAGCCTACGATTTCAATTGTCATTCCTGTTCACAATGGCGGCGAAAATTTTCGTAGCTGTTTAGCTAGCCTCGCTGCGTATGTTCCATTCTCCACTGAAATTATTGTTGTGGTAGATGGCGGAACTGATGACTCTTGGCATTTAGCGCAAGAATTTGGCGCAAAAGTATTTAAGCTGCCAACGGCGGGCGGACCAGCACGGGCACGTAATTTGGGCGCACGATCGGCTCAAGGGGACATCCTGTTTTTTATGGATGCTGATGTGACGATCGCCCCTAATACGCTGAGTCAAATTGCGATCGCCTTTCGCAATCAACCTGATCTAGCTGCTCTGATTGGTTCCTATGACGATCAACCCGGTGACGCTCATTTCTTGTCGCAGTACAAGAATTTATTTCACCATTACACGCATCAAATGGGGTGCGAAGAAGCGTCTACCTTTTGGGGGGCATGTGGAGCGATTCGGCGCGATGTCTTTTTGACAATTGGTGGCTTCGATGAAGCCTATCGGTATCCCTCCGTTGAGGATATTGACTTGGGCTATCGGCTGAAGCGGGCAAGCTATCGAATTCAGCTTTGCAAAACGGTTCAAGTCAAGCATTTGAAGCGTTGGGGTGTGATTTCGCTGCTGAAAGCAGAAGTTTTTTATCGGGCATTACCGTGGACAGAATTGATTTGGCGCGATCGACAATTCGTGAATGATCTCAACCTCAAGACTGCTGACCGCGTCAGCCTGCTCATGACCTATAGCTTACTGGTTGCTCTCGCTGCATCTTGCTGGTGGGTGAGTGCATGGCTAGTTGTAGGCGCACTCAGTTTTGCCCTGATATGGCTCAATTTGCCCGTCTACCGCTTCTTTCAGCGTAAGCGAGGATTGTGGTTTGCTATTCGGGTCATTCCGTGGCACTGGCTCTACTTCCTCTACGGCGGATTTGCGTTTGCGATCGGCACATGCCGCTATTACCTGTTGAGCAAACACAAAATGGCTAGAGCCAGTCTTTCCCAAGTTTGATCAATCGACGCTTTCAACAGGATCTGGTTTTTTGCAGGTGCAACAAAGTTGCAAGAAACAATCCTTTGAAAATATGAAACTCAGATTTACTGTTGCTTGAGAACATCTGGAGACAGATTAATGAATCGGTACCCTGTTGTCATTATTGGTGCAGGTCCAGCTGGGCTAACGGCTGGCTACGAATTGGTTAAGCAAGGCATTAAGCCGATCGTTTTGGAACAATCTGACAAGGTGGGGGGCATCTCACGAACAGAAACCTATAAGGGATATCGATTCGACATCGGAGGTCATCGCTTTTTTACTAAAGTGGATGAAGTGCAGCAGTTCTGGAAAGAAATTTTAGAGGACGAGTTCATCAAGGTTCCACGCTTGTCACGAATTTACTATCGAGGCAAGTTCTACAACTATCCTCTTTCTCTGCTCAACACCCTGACCAACCTGGGTATTATTCCAAGTTTATTTGTGTTGTTCAGCTATTTGAAGGCAAAAATTAAGGCGCGATTGCAGCCTCATTTAGAACCGGAAACATTTGAGGAGTGGGTAACTGATCGCTTTGGTTCTCGTCTCTACAGAATTTTCTTCAAAACTTACACTGAGAAAGTTTGGGGCATTCCGTGCAACAAAATTCGAGCCGATTGGGCTGCCCAACGGATTCAAGGAATGTCACTTAAACGCGCTGTAATTAACGCACTTTTCGGAAGCCAGAATGCCAAAAGCTTGATCAAAGAATTTGACTATCCAGCTTTGGGTCCAGGAATGATGTGGGAACGATGCCAAGAAATCATTGAGAGCAAAGGCGCACCTGTTCACTTGAACACATCAGTCACGCGAATTGAACGCGATGGAACCCAGATTAAACGAGTTATTGCACAACAAGGCGATCGAACAATTGAAATCTCTGGTGATCACGTTGTCTCCACTATGCCAATTACGGCTCTCGTGCGTAGGCTTGATCCGTTGCCACCTGACTATGTGCTGGAAGCTGCACAAGGACTTAAATATCGGGACTTCTTGATTGTCTCGCTGATTGTCAATCGGGAAAATCTGTTCCCTGATAACTGGATTTACATTCACAGCCCGGAGTTCAAAGTCGGACGGATTCAAAACTTTAAAAATTGGAGTCCAGCAATGGTTCCAGATCTCCGCAAAACCTGCTTGGGGATGGAGTACTTTTGTAGCGAGGGAGATGCCCTTTGGGATATGTCCGATACTAAACTAATCGAATTGGCAACACGAGAGGCAATCGAACTTCGGATTGGGGTTCAGGTTGGTGATGTAGAAGATGGAGTAGTAATTCGCCAACATAAAGCTTATCCCGTATATGACGGTGAATATCGCAAGCATTTGAAAGTGATCCAAGATTATCTAGAAACGTTTGATAATCTGCAAACTGTCGGTCGTAATGGAATGCACCGTTACAATAATCAGGATCACTCGATGCTCACTGCTATGCTGGCGGTGCGAAATATTCTCGGAGAAGATCACGATCTCTGGAATGTCAATACGGAACGCTCTTATCATGAAGAATTCACGAAAGAGGAATGGAAAAAGCCACGCAAAGATGACGATAGTTATCTTGCCCCTGCGGTCTCGAAAGTCTAATTAAGTAATCGGTAAGGGCATATTTAGGCTATGCCCATATCGCATCTTAAAACCACCGAAAGTGAATCTAAACTGAATCACTCATGACTCTCACCAGCACCCCATTCGTTTCAATCATCATTCCAGTGTTCAACGATGCTAAACATCTTAGTCTTTGTTTAGTATCGCTTGAACATCAAACCTATCCTAAATCGTTCTATGAGGTGATTGTGGTTGATAATGGTTCAGATTCAGATGAGAACATTCAAGAAATTGTCGATCGGTCTAAGTCAATTCTGATATCAGAATTGACTCCAGGGTCTTACGCGGCTCGGAATAAGGGAATTTCGGCGGCTCAAGGAGAAGTGATTGCTTTCACTGACGCTGACTGTGTTCCCACTCCTAACTGGATTGAAAAGGGCGTGGGTGCCTTGCTGAACACTCCCAATTGTGGCTTAGTGGCAGGCAGAATTGAAATTTTCTTTAAACACTCCCAACCGACACCCGTAGAACTTTACGAAAGTATCACGGCATTTCCGCAAAAGCAGTTGCTTGAAAGACGACACTACGCTGCGGCGGCTAATATATTTACCTTCAAAGCCGTGCTTGAAAAAATTGGATTATTTGATGCCACTTTAAAGTCAAATGGTGATGTTGAGTGGGGGCAACGAGTTTTCAGCCACGGCTATCAGCAAATCTATACAAATGAAGCTTGCGTTTACCATCCAGCAAGGTATTCCTTTCAACAGCTATACAAACGCACTATTCGTCTTGCTGGAGGAGTTTACGATCTGCAAAACCGCAGAAATCCCTCTTCACTGAAGCGAAACTTGGTATTTTTAAGAGAATTAATATTAGATTTTATTCCACCTCTCATGTTTACATTTAATGCCTTTCGAGACCCTCGATTAAAAGGCATTAGACAAAAATTGGAAGTTTCAATAGTCATGTTTTTTGTTCGGTATGTAACAGGTTGGGAAAAAGTGAGGCTAAAGTTGGGCGCTGTCTCTGCAAGAGAGTGATGTTGAGGGTTCATGCATGAAAGTGGCTTTTATCGTTGGGACATTCCCAAGATTGTCTGAGACATTCATTATTAATCAAGTGACAGGGTTGCTCGATCGCGGACATGAGGTGGACATTTATGCAGATCAGTTAGGGGATACCTCTAACGTTCATCCGGATGTAATCAAATATTCACTGCTCGATCGCACTTATTATTTGCCTGCTGTGCCGGACAATCTTGTTTTACGAGGGATTAAGGGTATTAAATTATTAATTTCCAATTTTATTAAAGATCCGATTGTGACATTACGATCACTCAATGTAATCAAGTATGGAAAGCAAGCCGCCTCTCTTTGGTTGCTTTACACTGTTATTCCAAACTTTAACAAAATCTACGATATTATTCATTGTCAATTTGGAACACAAAGTTTCAGAGGAATGGCATTTCGAGTGATTAATGCTCCAGAATCCAAACTAATTACAATTTTTCGAGGAGATGATATTAGCCGCTTTGTGAACGAAAGGGGCGATCGTGTTTATGAAAAACTCTTCAAAACAGGTGACTTTTTTCTGACAAATTGCGAATTTTTCAAACGCCGAGTGATTCAACTGGGCTGCGATGAAACCGAGATTGTTGTTCACTATTCTGGACTTGACTGTAGCAAATTTATCCCAACATTTCGTTATCCAAATCCTGATCAACAAATTCGTATCGCTACGATCGGTCGTTTAGTCGAGAAAAAAGGAATTGAATATAGTATTCGTGCTGTCGCACAACTCATTGAAGTGCACTCCAATTTAGAATACAACATTATTGGTGATGGGCTTCTCAGAGAACGACTTCAACGATTAATTGAAGAATTGAACTTGAGTCATTGTGTTAAATTGCTAGGCTGGAAAAACGAGCGAGAAATTATTGAAATTCTCAATCAAACTCATCTCTTTGTGGCTACCAGTATCACAGCGAAAGACGGAAATCAGGACGCTCCTATCAATGTTTTGAAAGAGGCAATGGCGTTGGGCCTTCCTGTAATCAGCACCCATCATGGTGGCATTCCTGAGTTAGTTCAAGATGGTGTTTCTGGTTTTCTAGTTCCTGAACGAGACGTAGATGCTTTAGCTGAGAAACTTCGTTATTTGGTTGAGCATCCTGAGATTTGGGCAACAATGGGACGAGCAGGTCGTGCTTATGTTGAAGAACACTATAACTTGCAAAAGTTAAACGATCGATTAGTAGATGTTTATCAACGACTTCTAGAGCAAAATTTGAAGTCTTGTTCACCACCATCGCAACCATCAGTGAGACATGGATATAGCTAGATCGATTTCAACCCTGGAGCATACGATTATGGACTCGTCAACACTCTTAGACGCACAAATCACTATTGTTGTAGTACCGCGTGAACGCTTCAGTTGTGCTGTGCGATCGCTTGAAAGCATTTATGAACACACCACGACTCCATTTAAACTTGTCTACGTAGACGGGAACTCTCCTGCTAAAGTCAGGCGCTATCTTGAAGAACAAGCGAAAGATAAGAAATTTCAACTCATTTGTACAGATTATTACCTCTATCCTAACCAAGCCAGAAACTTGGGTTTAGCCGCCGTTAAAACTAAATATGTTGTGTTTATTGACAATGATGTGATGGTTTCACCAGGCTGGTTAAATGCTTTGGTTCAGTGTGCTGAAGAGATGAACGCTACTGTAGTTGGTCCGCTCATGTGTCAACATGAACCGTTGCATGAAGAAGTTCATTTTGCGGGTGGTGAATCTCATATTTGGGTAGACAGCATCGGCAGACGACGTTTACGTGAAAAGATGTATCAACAAGGACGCAAGGTTGAGCAGTTGCAGAGTCAATTACAGCGACAAAAGACAGAACTCGCAGAATTTCATTGTGTTTTGGTACGAACTGAAATTTTCGATCGCCTTGGCTCTTTGGATGAAAAAATACTCAACACTAAAGAACATTTAGACTTTTGCATGAGCGTGATCCAAGCAGGCGGCACTGTCTACTTTGAACCAAATTGCATTGTTACTTATGTTCCTGGACCACCGTTGGAGTGGTCAGATCTTCACTATTATATGTTGCGCTGGAGCGATGCTTGGACACTTGCCAGTTTGCATCGTATTCGTGATAAGTGGAATTTAGCTGAAGATGGCTACTTCCAAACGAAGTACAAAAAACTTGGATGGAGACGCTATGGAACCATCATTGAACCATTCATTCGTCGTCTGACCTTTGGCATAGGAAATGACTTTCTTACTAGGGCACTGGCAAAGCTAGAGCATTTCTTCAACCAATATCTTACCGATCGTCATGCTCAAATTCAACATCAAGTATTGGAACGTCAGGCGATCGTACCCACCTATTCATCATCAGAAACTGCATCCTCAAATAGCTGAGAAACAGATATGAACCTATATGCCCAAACCAACATTCAACTGTTCAATCAACTGAGTCGTCAGGGATACTCAAACGTTGATCTTTGCTGCATTGCAAATGTTTATAAGCTTGCGGTAAATCTATTTACAGGACATTTTCGACCTTCAGGTAAAACATTCATTGCCCATCTTGTCGGTACGGCGAGTATCCTTGCGAATCTTCATGTATCCCCAAAATTAGTCGCTACAGGACTTTTACATGCAGCTTACTCTCACGGCGATTTTGGAGGGACTGGCAAAAAGGGGATCTCGCCTGCTAAACGAAAGCAAGTTGCTTGTGTTGTCGGGCAGGAGATTGAGGAGTGCATTGCTCAATATACTGCCCTGAAATGGAAAGATAATATTTCTGAAATACACAAACATTTAGAGGAATTTGATTCAACTACTCGTGATGTTCTCTTGATTCGCTTGGCGAACGAATTAGAGGAATACAATGATCTCGGAATTCTCTACTGTAGTGATTTAAAGCATGATCAATACAACAATCATCAAACTATGTTGATAATTGAGATGGCAGAAAAAATAGGTTATCCTACATTAGCTGCCGAACTTGATAGAGCATTTCAAGAGACTACGATCGCTAAGATTCCTTTAGAGTTACGTGTGCTTATTGGAGAAGAATTTTCAGCCTTGATTCCTCCTAATTCGTGTCGAATAAAATTTCCAGTTTGGTTTTATCAAGTTATCGAACGCAGGATTAGCAATAGGAGAAGTCTGGCTGGGAGAAATAGTTCAGTTCAAACGAGCCATATAGTGGATGCTTGATTGCAAATGTATGACTCAATTAAATTATATTAATCTCTAGCATGAGCATAAAACAGAAGGCAATTAAAGGCGTCCTATGGACTGCTATCCAAAATTGGGGCAGTCAGTTGGGTTCGCTAATTGTTTTTTTCGTGCTAGCCCGTTTACTAGATCCAGAAACGTTTGGTCTGGTAGCCCTGGCAAATGTCTTCTTAGCCTTCATGCAAGTTTTTCTGGATCAGGGATTTGCCCAAGCGCTCATTCAACGCAAAGAGTTAGAATCGGCACATTTAGACACTGCATTTTGGATAAACTTGGGAATCGGTACTTTGCTAACTGTGACTGGCTTTGTAGCGGCTAGCTGGGTTGCTAACTTATTCCATCAAGCCCAACTTACATCGATCCTACAATGCCTTTCGATTCTCTTTTTTATCCGTTCCTTTAGTGGAGTTCAACAAGCCATCCTAGAGCGGAAATTTGCCTTTAAAGCTGTAGCCGTTCGCTTATTGCTAGGAACAGCAATCAGTGGGGTTGTTAGCATTACAATGGCGCTCAATGGTTTTGGCATTTGGAGCCTCGTTTTCCAGCAGTTAGTCCATGAATTGATTGGAGCTTTAGCATTGTGGTTTGCCAGTGATTGGCGACCAAGATTCAAGTTCTCCGTTCCACACTTTAAACATCTATTTGGTTTTGGCAGCAGTATCCTTGGATTTAATTTTTTAGGCTTCATCAACAACCGAGCTGATGATTTTCTGATCGGCTACTTTCTCGGTCCAACGGCTTTGGGATATTATGCGATCGCCTACCGTATCCTGACCGTCATGACAGATTTGCTAGTGAACACTAGTAGTCAGGTGACATTGCCTACATTTTCTCGATTACAAGAAGAGCCTGAACGGTTCCGCAAAGCATTTTATAGCGCGACTCAATTGACCAGTTCGATCGCCTTTCCAATCTTCCTTGGTGTAGTTGTCTTCGCTCCTGAGTTAGTTCTATTGTTGTTTGGAATCCAGTGGCTTCCTTCTATTCCAGTCATGCAAGTCTTAGCCTTGGTTGGAATTCTTCGATCGGTGACTTATTTCAAAGGTTCTGTTTTTATCGCAATGGGTAAACCGACCTGGAGACTTTGGTTGGGTTTGTTGAGTGCTGGATTGAATCTAGTTGGTTTTATTGTTGCTGTTCGATGGGGAATCATAGCCGTTTCTTTTGCCTATTTAATTCGATCTTTGATTGTTTTTCCCATTGGACAATGGGCAGTTAGCAAGCTAATTCATACTCCATTGCTTGATTATTTATCTCAGTTCATTGCTCCACTGATTAGCTCACTTGTAATGGCGATCGCTCTTTTGGGTATTAAACAGTTGCTCGGAAACTTACTAGGTATGTGGGCGTTATTAGCCATTTCTGTAGTTTTTGGAGCGATCATCTACGGAATCGCTATTCGATTGATATCACCAAGTTTATTTCAAAAGTTACAAGAGTTTATTTATTTAGCTCTGTCACGAGCAAAACGTCAAAATGCTTAATTTGACAAGATCATACTATTGTTAATTGGATTACTTAATTCTCAAACTAAGTTCCTATGGCACAAGAGCAACTTTTCTTTTCGATTGTCATTCCCACTTATAATCGCCCCGATCGCTTGAAGAAATGCCTGCAATCCATCACTCAATTGAATTATCCACGCGATCGTTTTGAGGTGATTGTGGTTGATGATGGTAGCAAAACGCCAATGGATGCTGTGGTTTCTCCCTTTCGAGAAGTACTCAATGTGACATTCATTCGACAGTTGAACGCCGGACCGGCTGACGCTCGTAATCGAGGTACGGCTCAAGCCAAAGGACAATTTTTGGTTTTTACAGATGATGATTGTATTCCTGAAACCAATTGGTTGAAAAATTTAGACACTCATTTCGCTACAACACCAGATAGCCTAATTGGCGGAAAAACACTGAATGCCCTCTCTGATAATCTCTACTCAACTGCTAGCCAAATTTTGATTGATTACCTTTACAGCTACTACAATCAGGATAGCTACTCATCCAATTTCTTTGCTTCAAATAACTTCGCGATGCCTGTCGATCGCTTTCACGCTCTTGGCGGTTTTGATACTAGCTTTCCGCTAGCGGCGGGTGAAGATCGAGAATTCTGCGATCGCTGGTTGTCTCAAGGTTATACGATGCTTTACGCTTCAGATGTGCAAATTTATCATGCTCATCACCTGACATTGCCTAAATTTTGGCGACAGCATTTCAATTACGGGCGCGGAGCATTTTGCTTTCATCGAACTCGTGCCCAGCGCGCTCACAATCGCATTAAAGTAGAGCCATTCTCATTCTATATTAAACTATTGACCTATCCATTTTTTCAATCTTCTTCTCAACCTCCGATCGCTCTAACAATCTTGCTTTTGCTATCCCAAATAGCTAATGTAACTGGTTTTCTAAGGGAACGATCGAAGCAGCCCTTCAAATAAGGTTCGATGTGGAAATAGTGTAGACAATAGTGTAAAGATACAGCAACAAATGCTTTACTTCATTTCAGTCTGGTTCATATTACTCGTAGTAAGTAGTGTAACTGGAACTGCACTGCTACATCTATTAAATGCAAATCGTTTCGTGCGAATGGGCGATCGATTTATTCTCGCTGTTTGGTTAGGAATTATCACGCTCTCAGTTATATTGCTTGCGATCTCGCTCATTCAACCGTTATCGCCCCTAATCGGTATTCTTGTTACTGGTCTTCTTTGTTCGTTTTCGCTTTCACTCAAACCCGCGCGAAAAGAATTCATAGCCTATCTAACGAACCTATCTCGATCGAAAATTCTCATTCTCTTGGGAATAGCTGTTATGGTTGCTCTCCTGACAGCCCGACAAGTAACTTGGCTGGATACAGGACTCTATCACTATAGTGTGATTCAGTGGCTAGCTCAATTTGGATCTGTTCCAGGGGTTGCATTACTGTTTGCAAATTTCGGATTTACTTCATCATGGTTTGCCTTTGCCGCTCCATTGAATGCTGAAATTTTGGACGATCGAGTCAGTGCTGTAACCAACGGATTTATATTACTCATCACTGTAGTGCATTTTCTAATTTGTCTCAATCATAGTTTGAAACATCAACAATTCAGTGATGCATTGATGATTACTTTCTTACTGATGCTTGTGCCCATCGTGGCGCGATTAGATTCTCTGTTAACTATCTTAGTTTCACCTTCACCAGATATTCCAGTCTTACTGTTAGTAGGAGTTGTAACCTGGGCAATTTCACTAATTTCTGATGCCCAAATGATGCCCGAACTAAACACACGATCGCCTGTAGATAACTCTCAAATCATACCGCTATTCTTATCAGCAGGAGCAGTAACATTCAAACTGACGGCTCTTCCCCTTTTGTTTGTGGCTAGCCTTTATGTTATTTTTAACCAAAGATTTGAGGCGCGAAAATTATTAATCGCTGGAATCATTCTTGTCGCATTGCTAACCCCATTGCTGCTGTCTGGAATTGTTACATCAGGATGCCCGTTGTATCCCTCATCATTTTTGTGTCTCGATTTACCCTGGTCAGCATCAACAGAAGATATTCAGTCTGTTGCTAAAAGTACTCATCAATGGACAAATTGGTATGGTTCGCCTCCATCAGGCGTGAATCCGTGGCTCTGGTCATTGTGGGTCTGGTTTAGATCTTCTGGACGAAACCAGCTAATGAGTTTTTTTATAGTGATTGCGATCGTTTCGATGACGTATTCTGTGAGAACAACTTTTGTCAGTCGTGCATATCAACAGCTTTGGTTAGTCGCGATTGGCGTAGCTGGCATAACATTTATAATGTCAACATCACCCTTCTTTAGATTTGGAGCCGCTTATTTAATTCTTTTACCTGCTCTAGCCACTACTATCTATATTTGGGTTTATCCAAATAATCTTTTCTCTAAATTAGCTTCTCAATATCATGTTAAACAGTGGCGCAAAATCCTTCTGATTTTTCTCCTGTTCATGATTACGTTGATAGCAGTGGACAAAACCAATCACAATTTTGTATCCCGATTCATTTTGCCTCCTCCAATTCGACAGGTTCAAATTGTCCGGAAGCAAGTTAATGACATTATCTACTTTTCTCCAAGTGCTGACAATAGTACTGATCGGCATGAAAGGATATGTTGGGCAACTGAATTGCCTTGTGCCTTTGAAGTTCCTCAAGATGTAAAGCTTCGCAATCCAGAAATTGGTATTCGTGGAGGATTTGTTCGGCAGCGATAAGTGCTGCTTGGAGAGGGCAGTTGTTTCTATTTCATGCTGCCAATTTCACCAAGAGATTGTTTGTAATCTTGCACCAGCCGAGCATAGGTTTCTGTCGGTCGATCGCCCAAGTGATCTTCGACTGAGCGATCGGTGCCAACAGCATAGTCAATTGAGAATAAGCCAAATCGAGGTGTGTAGGAACCCCATTCATAGTTGTCGGTCAATGACCAGTGCATATAACCAATCATTGGCACTTGCTCCGCTAATAATCGCTTAACTTGCTGAATATGCAACTCTAAAAATGTACTGCGTCGCAGTTGATCCGATCGACGAGTCGCAATGCTGTTGTCGGGTTTACGGCGCAGCGCCATTCCGTTTTCAGCAATCAAAATTGGGGCGTTTAGATCGTGTGAATAATATTGGCAGAAAAAGTGTAGCCCTTCTGGTAAACTGCGCCAATCCCACCATTTACTCGTAATCCCGCTCATCAACCATGCTCGGATGCTTTTGCTCTTAAACTCGAAATCTGAGAAGGATGGTAAACGAAAGATATGCGCGATGAACGGATCGTAATAATCGATCGCCAAAAAATCAAACACGGTTGAACGCGGAGATGTATTTAAGGCTTGAAAAAAAACATCCAACTGCTCAACCTTAAACGATCGATATCCTAACGAATTTGTGGCGGAATGCGCGATTCGTCCAATTTGATAAGGAATATCATGACGAAAGGGAAGCGAGGTGCTACGCAGTGCCGTTTCTAGCTGCTTTGCTTGCTGATGCACATATTCCCGTGCCTGTGCAGGTTTAATCGATCGCTGTGGCAAACTTAGCAAATCCCAGATCACTTTTTCAGACCAATAGAGATCGCTGCAATAAGTATTGAGAGAGACTTGTGGCGTAGTCCAGCCTTCTGCTTGATAAATATCGTGAATGCAGTTATATGCTCGAACATGCGCCGCTAAAAGATGATTGTATGCCTGAAATACTTTGCCAATTCCTAATGTTGTCTCTGTGGGAAACTGACTGCTGAGATAGGTGTTAGACACTAAAATATTGGGTTCATTGATTGTGATAAACCAATGGATTGGCGCAAGGTGATAGTGTTCTGTAAGACGACGATTGATATGAGTAACGCTAACTCGAACATAGTCTACAAAGTAATCGATCGTTGTTTCTTCTAGCCATGCGTCTACTCCGAGCCATGCAGGATGAGTAAAATGATGGAGCGTGACAATTGGCTCTAATTCATAATGACGGCAAGTAGCTAGCCGATCGGCATAAGCATCTAACGCAAGTCGATCGAATTCAGGGGGTGATGTTCGATGAATCCGAAACGTTGGCTGAATTCGTGCCCATTCCAACCCCAGCCGAAACGAATTTAAACCCATCTGCTGACAGGTGCGGAAATCTTCCTCATAGCGTGTCCAAAACTCTGTTGCAGCGCCCGTTGACATGACACTGCCTCGTTTTTCGCTCAGTGACCAGTTGTTTTGGGGGCGATCGGGAGCATTGAAACCGCCCTCACTCTGATATCCAGATGTAGCCACGCCCCAGAGGAAGGGTTTTGTCCAGGAAGAAGATGAATGAATGTCCGTTTGCATGAGACTATTACTTCACAATCAAAACTTCGCACAAGACTTTGCACAAGATTTTGCACAAGACTTTGCGATCAAAGCGGGTTGATAAGGGAACGCGATCGCAACTGTTGCAGAACAGCTTCAGCCACATTAAAGGCAGCTTTCGGCTGACCAATTTTTTGCGCCTGTTGTCGCATGAAGTCTAGCTTTTCAGGTTCGCTAAGTAGATGCAAAACCGCAGGCGGCACCATCTCTGGTAATCGCAATTGAATCCCTGCACCAGACGCCGCAACCACATCGGCATTCCACTCTTCTTGTCCGGGAAAGGGATCGATAATAATCATGGGTGTTCCGCGTGCTAAAACCTCGCTCGTAATCAGTCCACCGGCTTTTGTGATCACGAGATCGCTAGCCGCAACCTGATCATCCACGTAATTAATGCGATCGTGCAACCGCAATTTCGTCGGTGCGCTATCCGTCAAATCGTCCAATTTTTCCAGCAATGTCTCATTCCGCCCTGCTACAACCACTAACATCCCTGGATTGAGATTTTCTAAAAGTTTTGTCACCATTAAACGGACTCGCTTGGGATGCAGCCCTCCACCAAACAGAGTGACGATTGGAATATCGGTAGGTAAATCATGCCGCCGCCGCATTTCATGCATTGATTTAGGTTCCGCAATCTCTGGATTCACTGGAATACCAGTAACGTGCAGCAAGGACGGATCAACCCCTCGCTCAATTAAAAAGTCTGCTGTCAACTGGCTTGGCAAAAAGTAGCCATCTACCCCATGATTAATCCAGGTGCTATGGGCAATCACGTCAGTAATTACCACAAAATGAGGTTGGGGCAGTTTGCCCTCTTTCTCTAAAAGTTGAAGCAATCGACTAGGAATTTGCTGGACACAGATTATAGCGTCGGAGTGAGTATCTGCAACGAAACGCTCTAGCCCCTTGAGGAACGGACGCTCAATTTTCGCCAACAGCAGATTATCACTCATGGACTCTTCCATGTCTTCAACATCAAGTCCCTCATAGATCATCCTGTAAAGTTGAGGGGTTTTTTCGCTAAGTCGTTCATAGAGAACCGTTAGAGTTTCTCGTAAGATTGGGCTGGCATGTTCAAGTGCGTCTTCAATCTGGACTTCAACACCCGGAAAATGCGCGAATGCTTTACTCAATGCCTTAGCGGCACTAACATGACCTGACCCTAATGATGCACACAGAATGAGGATTCGTGTCATGACTGATGACCCACGCTGTTCATAGGACGCAGCTACATTGTAACGGTCATATTGGGTCTTGCGCTGCTATCATCGGCTGCTATACCGCTCTTCTGCCCACGGTTCCCCGCGCTGGTGATAGCCGTTGCGTTCCCAAAACCCAAGCTCCACCTTGTCTAAAAACTCTAGACCATTAATCCATTTGGCGCTCTTCCAGGCGTAAAGATGAGGGACAATAAGCCGCATCGGTCCACCGTGGTCAGGCGGGAGCGGCTCACCAAACAGGGTATGAGCAAAGAAATTTTCCTCTCGCAGGAAGTCTTCTAGGGCAATGTTAGTGGTGTAGCTGCCATAACAATGTTCCATAATATGGACAGCGTTAGGGTCAACCTCCACATACTTCATAAAGTCAATCACTTTCACCCCTGTCCATTGCACATCAAGCTTTGACCAAGTTGTGACACAGTGAAAATCGGCAGTGAAGTCCTGTTGAGGCATCGCCAAGAAATCTTCCCACGTAAAGGTTTTAGACGTTGCTAATCCCCAGACCTTAAATTCCCAGGTTGCGATGCTCACGTTGGGTGTTTGCCCATAAGTCAAGACCGGAAACCCTTTTGCCAGTTTTTGACCAGGGGGAACGCGATCCTGTTGGTCTGAATTAGGCTTTTGAAAGAACTTTCCCAGCATAGAAGAAACCTGTAGGGAGAAGGAATATTATTCATTATGTAGCAAATTCACCTTGACGACGGGAACCACCGCAATACAAACAAAGCCCGCTACTGCGGACTTCGAGAGAAATTATAAAATTTCCTGCAATGCAGAATCTGCTCGTACAGCAACGATTTGATCCGCCAAGCCAATGACAATTAACTGAAACGTTATTCTTCCTCTTCCTCTTCCAGATCTTGAGGATGTCTGAAGCTGCGATCCTCTTTAGAGGAATTCAGCACAGATTTGCCGAGGGAAAGGGCTTTTTGCGCCGCGATCGCCGCTTTATGCTTCCACGTCGCCTTCCGTTTATCACGCTTCGATTTTGAGGTTTTCTTCTTAGGGACAGCCATGACCGAATTTACCGAAATTCTGACAACCTTTCTATAGTAGTCTCTCAACTCCTCCAATGGCAGTTGGTTGTAAGGAATTCTTGCAACCTTATTTAGAAATTTGAATTAAATAACTTGGACGATTCCGGATCTTTGCATAGGTACAGTATTCTGATGGGCAAGCCGATCGCGCCACTGAACACGGGCGACTCTCAACCTTAGAATCGGTACGATCAATTGCCCATTCTTGCCCAATGCGGTCACTGAGACTACGGACGGCTTACTTTTATCTTTTCAGCAAAAAATGGTTGGGTTTTGTTCGTTCTGCGTTATCGTTAATAGTCAGCCTCGTTAACTTTTGGGATCTTGGTGATGGCAAACTACTGGGCGATCGCAATTGGGATTAATCAGTACCAACACTTTCAACCGCTTGTTTACGCTCAGCGCGATGCACAGGGATTTCGAGATTTTCTAGTCCGAGAAGCCGCATTTTCTCCACAACAATGTGTGTTGCTGACGGATTCTCCACCCGTGATCGATCGGGTTGGCAGCTATCCCAATCGAGATATGATTCAAACTCGCTTGATGCAACTCTGTCAACAACATTTGCAACCAGGAGATGTTCTTTGGGTCTTCTTTAGCGGCTATGGAGTTCAGTTTGAGGGTAAGGATTATTTGATGCCGATTGAAGGCGATCCGACGGAAGTTGAAGCGACCGGAATTCCGATCGAATTTCTGTTTAGCACGTTTGAAACGGCTCCCACAAATAACATTTTTTTGGTACTTGATGTTAATCGCAGTCAAAGCGTTTTGGCGGGTGAAGGAGTTGGCGATCAAACTGCATTGCTGGCAAAGGAACATGGAATTCCGACGCTGCTGTCTTGCCCTCCCGATCAGGTCTCTCATGAGACGCTGGCATTGCGACATGGGCTATTTACATCAGCTTTGATTGAAGGAATTCGCTATCGGGGGTGTGTCACGATCGAGCAGGTCGTCCAGTATTTAGCTGTCCGGTTGCCAGAACTCAGCGACCTGCATTGGCGACCTCGGCAAGACCCTTTGGCAGTCATTCCATTTGAGACAAAATATCGCTTAATTGTTCCAGAAACGGCGGCGATCGCGCTCAGTGCAACGGCGCAAATTCCAGTTGGAGTGACGACAGACGCATCCTTGTCCCAAGACCCTGCTCAAGGTAATGGGGGAATGTCTTCAGGTCGAGCATTGTTAGCTGAGCGATCGTGGATCTTTCCTTATCCCAATCCAACTCCATCATCGGTTGCCCCTACCCTCCTTCTGAATCCCGATTTACTACACCCTTCTGCGCCAACTTCCCCTGCCCCCTCTGTTGAACCCAATTCAACTCAGCCTACACCGCTTTCTTCGGCTCCAGACAGATCACTGGATACTCAAGATTCGCTCTTTTGGCGACGGATGCTGATGTGGAGTGGAATGGTTGCTACGGTGCTATTGCTCGGCGTCGTAGTCCGAAACTGTGCCATTCTTACTGGAGAATCTCGCTTTATTCCAGGCAATCCCACAACGCCTCAATCGAACCAATTGCAGGGAAATTCGGGTCCGACCTATAGCGTGTCCCCAAATATTCAGACACAGCCCGGATCGCCGCTAGAGTCTGCTTATTTGGCAATTCGAGCGGGGCAATTTGGAGAGGCGAAGCAGCATCTTGCACAGGTGCCCGACAACCAGCGCAATCAGGATTACCGAAAACTTTTGGAGCAGGCGAATAAGGGCTTGCTTAGCGATGCCAAAATTTTGTTGACGCGCAGCCGAGAAGTGTCTTTTGAAAATCAAGCGTCTGATTTTGTGGAGGCGATCACTGTGGTTCGGCAAATTCGAGCCGATGAACCGCAATATCCTGAAGCGCAAGTGTATATCGATCGCTGGAGTCGCGTCATCTTAGACATGGCACAAGGGCGGGCTGACCGGAGAAACGGTGAATCGACTCCTGTAGCCGCCGCCAACTACAACGATGCAATCGCTGCTGCCCGCCTCATTCCAGACGATCGCCCCGAAGTTTACAATCAGGCTCAGCAGGCGATCGATCACTGGAGCGAGAAAATCTTTGATCTGGCAAAGACCCGTGCGGATGAAGGATTGTATGAGGTGGCAATTCTTGCTGCCGAACTTGTTCCACCCGATACGGTTGCCTATCCTGCGGCACAGGAGGCGATCGCAGAATGGCGCACTAAACCCAGTTCAGTGATTGAAAATATCCCGGCTCCCTAGAGTCTCTTAAGGTTGAGTGATCACAACGATATCCGTGTTAGTGAGGCTGGGTGAGCCTTGCAGCTTGGCGATCGTGACCCCGGCTAAGCCCAATCCGGCTCCATCCGCGTCGAAGATTAGAGTGCCGTTGAACCGATTGTAGATAAAGCGAGCCGTTTCACTGGCACCTCTGGCATCGAAAGCCCGAAGTTGATTGGCGGCGATCGGCTCCCCGGCCACGAGTCCACCGCCAAAGGTTGACGCTGAAACGACGATTTTATCGGTTCCAGAGAAGAAATCAACAATCCGATCTACCCTTTCATTGGGCGCATTGAACTGGAAACGATCGCTCCCAGCATTCCCCTGCAAGATATCACTCCCTAGACCCCCGATCAGAGTATCCTTCCCATTGCCGCCAATCAGGGTATCCTGTCCAGCGCTGCCTTGCAGCAGATCATTGCCATCATTGCCCTCAATTTGGTTGTTGCCAAGATTCCCAGTAATCTGGTTGCTGAGGATATTGCCGAAGGTCTTGATATGGCCGCTGCCTTGCTGAATCAAGTTTTCCAGATTCGATGCCATCGTTCGAGTCACGGTAGAAATCACAGTATCCGTGCCAGCATTGGCGGCTTCAACGATAATGTCATCGGCATCGACCACAAACGTGTCATTTCCCAGACCTCCCGTAAACGTATCTCGTCCCTTACCGCCCGTCAGGCTGTCATCCCCATTGCCGCCCGTCAGGTTGTCGTTGCCACTACCGCCATCCAAAACATCTGCATCATCTCCCCCCGACAAGATATCATTCCCTCCCGCACCTACCAGGGTGTCATTGCCTGCTAGACCTTCGATGCGGTTGTTCTGATCATTACCCGTCATCTCGTTGTTACGAGTATTGCCCGTGCCGTTGAAAGACGTGCCTAGCAGCACCAGGTTTTCAACATTTGCAGGCAGCGTAAAGTTGTTGAAACCCGTCGCTTTGACAGTATCAGTGCCCTGACCGGCGAATTCAGTTAGAACATCAGGAGATCCGGGAGCCGTACTGATGGGAGCGGTATTTGCGGTGAGTTCATAGGTGTCATCTCCGATTCCCCCTTGTAGGGTATCCGCATCGGGCAACCCGGCGATTAATGTATCGTTGCCGTTCCCACCAATCAGGGTATCCGCACTTTTAGCTCCTGATGTGAGGCTGTCATTGCCATTGCCGCCGTCGAGAAAGTTACCAGGAATATTACCAGCATCAATGGTCGATGAGATGAGGTTGTCATCGCCCTCGCCGCCGATGAGTGTTCCTGTGCCTTTAATTTGGTCGTTGTTGTTGCCTCCGTCCAGGATGTTATTGCCTAGCAGATCTTCCAGGGTGTCGTTGCCGTTGCCGCCCAGCAGGGTGTCGTTGCCAAAGCGATCGCGCAGACTGTCATCGCCCGATTCACCGTCTAAACTATCATTGCCCAAACCACCGTCTACCGTGTCGTTCCCTCCACCACTATTAATGGTGTCATTGCCAGCATTGCCTAGCAGTTCTTTATCTCTAAAAAGTTCTCCAATGATGAGGTTATCTTTATCGTTCCCGGCTACTTTCACGTCACCTGTCACTGAAAGATTTTCTTGCTGATCGCCTAATGTAAAATCAACATGAAACACTAGGACCGTATCAATCCCTGGATCGGTTCCCAGAAAACCGCTATTAACGATGACATCACCAGGGTTATCAACATGGTAGGTGTCATTCCCATTCCCTCCATCTAAGGTGTCATTCCCCTCTCCTCCAGTCAAGACATCATCCCCAATTTGCCCTTCTAGAGAATCGTTGCCGTCACCACCCGAAATCGTGTCATTGCCGCCACCGCCCAAAACGGTGTCATTGCCACCTAGAGCATTAATTCCTTCATTAAGGTCGGTGCCCTGAAAGGTGTCGTTCCCTTCAGTTAAGGTGATAGCCATGATTTGTTTCTCCTTTGAATGATGTGTTGTTGAATGATGTGTTGTGTTCGTAGATCTAAGCGTTGTAGTCGAAACAGATCCACGGCTTCTTCTATGAAAACTTGGCTGTTACATCCCCCTAAATCTCCCTTTTTCAAAGGGGACTTCAAACTGTTTTGACTCGATTCGGGGGCTAGGGGGGATCAAGCATAAGTTGCGATCGACTGAAGATTGAGAAGCCGGGGATCTCCCAGATTCATACTCAAATGAGTGAAGTTCAGAATTGCGAATGAATTAACGAGATTTTTTAAGGTGGGCACTGCCCACCCTACGAACTGAATATTCCAATTCGCTCTATGGGTCATTCACTTGATATTTCACAAGTTGCATGACTGGATTATTTAGCTGAATTGCTTAACTGAAAATGAACGTTGCCTGGTTTCCGGCAGCAATGTTTGTGCCGATGTTGCCAAGATTAAATCCAGTGCTTCCCACTAACGTTACTAACAGTCGTCCTGTCCCAAAGCCCGTGTTGGCGGAGATGCCATCGCTCACCCGGAACTCGGTGTTGTTGCCTGCGGTGACGACATCCAGCGTTAAGGGCGAAGCAGGATTACCAGCCTGGAAGGAGAGGAAATCACCACCTGCGCCGATATTAAACTGGTTTACGGTCATGACGGGTATGACGTTAGGCCCCGCATCTTGGAAGTCAAGACTCACATCCTTGTAGATCAGCGTGTCTTGTCCGGCATCCATGTTGATGGTTTGATTACCCAAAGCCAGGAGAGGATTGGTAGAGTTAGCAGGTTGAAACTCGACGAGATACAAATCATTACCAGATCCCCCGGTTTTGACAGTGCCATTGCTACCGCCCACCAGGATATCGTTGCCATCATCACCCAATAGCTGATCGTTCGTTTCTCTAGCAATTAAGGTGTCATCGCCTGCTTCACCTTTGAGGATATTGGTTGCCGCAGAGCCAGTAATAATATTGTTAAGCGCGTTGCCCGTAGCGTTTCCGACACTCAGAAGATCTAGATTCTCGATCGTGTCCAGGTTGGCAAGGGAGAAATCACTGCTGCTGGTAATCAAGTCAATCCCATCAGTGTCTACAATGGTGTCACTGCTTTCGACAAACTGATAAGTATCATTGCCGTTGCCGCCTTCGAGTAAATCAGCACCCCCCCCACCGCTGAGAGTATCGTTGCCGATTCCTCCTTTCAGCGTATCGCTGCTGTTATCATTTCCACCAATCAGACGGTCATTACCCTGACCGGCATCCAAGACATCACTACCACCCTCACCAAACAGTTGATCGTCGTTATCGTTACCAGTCAGGGTATCGTTGCCTAAACCACCAGACAAACTGTCCTTACTGGTAGAACCTGTGATCACGTTGTTGAGTTCATTGCCAGACACTCTAACCTCACTCAAGTTTTGAAAAGCTACTACCTCCAGATTTTCGACATTGGCGCTCATTGTATAGAGCGTGTTAGAGCTAAAGTTGTTGGCGATGCGAACCAAATCGGTGCCTTCGTTCGCGAGTTCGGTAACGGTTTCGTTGAAATTATCGACTGTGTAGATATCATCACCTGCACCGCCCACCATTACATCCAGGGAATCCGTTGCCAGATCGCTTCCAGTGGGTACTCCACCATTCAAGATGTCATTTCCGGCATCGCCAAATAGGCTGTCTTGCCCGGAACCCCCATTCAGGTTGTCATTTTGATCGCCACCTCTCAGCGTATCAGTGCCGACACTACCCTCCAGCGTATCCAGTCCAGTGCCGCCTTCCAACGAGTCATTGCCGATCCCCCCTCTGAGGGTATCGGTGCCCACTTCCCCATAAAGTTTGTCGTTGCCATTGTCACCTTGCAGCAGATCGTTGCCGATTCCTCCTTTCAGCAAATCGTTGCCGTTGCCGCCATTGAGGGTGTCGTTGCCCGCATCGCCATAAAGTTTGTCGTTGCCGTCTCCACCGCCTAGGGTATCGGTGCCCTGTCCGCCGCGCATTGAATCGTTGCCGTCGCCCCCTTGCATTGAATCGTTGCCGTTTTCCCCTTCCAGGGTATCGTTATCGTTGCCGCCAGAAATGATGTCGTTGTCATCGCCGCCAAAAATCGCATCGTCACCATTACCGCCCGACAGTGTATCGTTGCCACCAAAGCCGAAGATGTCTTGAGCGAAAAGATTAAACTCAAGTCTGTTGGCACCGTCATCGCCTTTATGAGTAAACCGAACCATGATTGCTTCTCCTGTTGTTGGATTTGTGAGTTGTTGATAAGTTGAATTTAGGGATCGAGGACATGAAACAGTGATAGTCAGCCCAGCACGATCGCCACCACCGCGATGGCTTGCTACAAATCACCGATGATCAATGGCTAAAATCAATGGCTGGGTATCTGCCGGACGCGAGGAAGAATGGCATTGAATTGCCTATTCTTCATAGCTTTCACTGTTTCTCTGACCTCATGTTTCTACGATATGAAATTGGCAAGGCGCTGCTAATTAGAAAAAGTTAGTGAAAGACAGGTGTTTTTGCTAACTTTTTAGCGTTGAAGGTTCGGTAAGTCAGAAAAAGTCTGATAAAGTCGGGTGAACTCATCCTTTTGATAGTTGCGTCGATATGGACATTGAAGAAGCCCTGAGCATCATTGACAGCGTATTAGGTTCTAAGGGTTTGAATAACGTGCAAGAATTTGTGTTTCGGCAATCCTGGCAAAACCGCAGCTACGCCAAAATGACCGCCGAAACCCATTACGACGAAACCTATCTGAAATACGTTGGCTTTAAGCTCTGGAAGTTGCTCTCTGAAGCCATGCAGCAAGAGGTGACAAAGGGCAATCTACAAGCTGCTGTCGAACGCTATGCTCGCACCTTGCCTCAATTCTTGCCTCAATTTGTGACGAAACCCATCGATCCCTTACCGGCCCGTCCGACTGACCTTGCTCCTGATACTGAACCGTTAGAAGCTGAGCCACAAGAAACAGCACTATTAGAAGCAGCCAATGAGTCAACGTTTCAGGTCAATGCCGTTACGATCGCCACCCTAGAAAAAGCACTGTTTCAGCCTCAACAAGATTGGGGCGAAGCGATGGATGTCTCCCAATTCTATGGGCGAATTGAAGAATTAACCGAACTAGAGCAGTGGGTCGTGCGGGATAGCTGTCGGCTTGTTGCTGTACTGGGCATGGGCGGTATCGGCAAAAGTTCTCTAGCGATAAAGGTGGCGCAACAGCTAGCGAAGGGTGGAGGGGGAGAGGGGGGGAAAAGTGGAGGGGTAGAAGGGGGGAAAAGTGGAGAAGTGAAAGAGCAATCCCCCTATCCTCCCATTCTCCCATCCTTCCCCCATCCTTTCACCCACAGCATCTGGCGATCGCTCCGCAACGCTCCATCGGTTGAGAGCCTGCTCACGGATCTCATTCAATTTCTCTCAAATCAGCAGGAAACGACCGCCACCCTGCCCCCTGATGTGAATGGTCGGCTGACTCGACTGCTACATTATCTGCGGCAATCCCGTTGTTTGGTGATTTTGGATAACCTAGAAACCGTGTTGCAGGGGGGGGCGTGGTCCGGGCAATATCGCCAGGGGTATGAAGGCTATGGCGAATTGTTGCGACAGGTCGGGGAATTGTGCCACCAAAGTTGCTTGCTGATCACCAGCCGGGAAAAGCCGAAAGAAATTGCCCTGGCTGAAGGCAATCAGTCTCCCGTGCGATCGCTTCTGCTGTCTGGGTTGAATGCCCATGATGGGCAAGCGGTAATGCAACAGCGCAGGGGGTTTGATGCGTCCCACTCTGACTGGCAGACGTTGGTACAGCACTATGCGGGCAATCCATTGGCGCTGAAAATTGTGGCAGCTGCGATCGAAGATCTGTTTGACGGCAGTATTTCTACGTTTTTAGAGTACGTGCAGCAGCAGAAAAACGCGCTGATGTTTGATGATATTCGCGATTTGTTGGCGCGGCAGTTCGATCGCCTATCAGACTTAGAACAGGAGGTGATGTACTGGCTGGCGATCAACCGGGAGTTTGTTTCGCTGAGCGAACTTCAGAGTGATCTGGTTTCGGCAGATGCTAAACAGAATGTATTAGAAACCCTGGGATCTCTGAGACGACGATCGCTAATTGAAACCAAATCGGGCAGCTATACCCAACAGCCTGTTGTGATGGAATATGTAACTGAGCGGCTGGTTCAGCAAGTTGAGCAAGACATTGGTACGTCTGCTACATCTGTGCCATTCTTTAATCGCTATGCCCTGATCAGAGCGCAATCGGCAGACTATATTCGGGCAACTCAGGTGCGGCTGATTTTAACGCCGCTCATCGATCGGCTGCTCAGCAATGGCAAATCCTGGCTAGAACAGCGATTGCAGGAATTGCTGACTGATTCGCGGCATCAACTCGGCTACACCGCAGGCAATGTTTTGAACCTGCTGCGACAAATGCCCGTTGATCTGAGCGGCTACGATTTTTCTGACTGCTACATCTGGCAAGCCGATCTTCAAGATGTGGCGCTACATCGTGTAAACTTTGCAGGTGCAGATTTAAGTCGATCGGTGTTTGCAGAAACTTTTGGAGTCGCGACGATCGCAATCAGCCCCGATAGTGCGCTGCTGGCGACGGGCGACAGCAATGGAACGGTTTGTCTATGGCAGATGGCGACTGGACAAAAGTTATTCAGTCTATCTGGACATGTGGGATGGATTTGGTCGGTTGTCTTCAGTCCTGATGGAAAGCTGCTCGCTAGTGGCAGTTTGGATCAAACGGTTCGCCTTTGGGATACGCAGACCGGCGATTGTTTGCAGGTGCTGCTAGGACATACTGATGTCGTGTGGTCGCTAGCCTTTAGCCAAGATGGGCAATGGCTTGCTAGCGGTAGCGACGATTATACCCTCAAAATCTGGCAGATTGAAACGAGACAATGCGTTCAAACCTTGAAGGAGCATACTGGACAAGTTAAGGTCGTTGCCTCTGCAATCCTCGACGGTCGGCAGATCTTCGCCAGTGGGAGTGACGATCGCACCATCAAAATCTGGGATGGATTGACGGGTGAGTGTCTGTGTACGCTGCCAGAGCAACCTGCCTTGATTAAGGCGCTTGCCATCAGCCCGCACGGCATGCTCGCGAGCGGTGGTTCAGATTGCCAATTACAACTGTGGGATCTGGCGACTGGGCAACGCCTCACCCCCTCAATTCAATGTCACTATCCCATCTTCTCACTGCGCTTCAACCCGCAAGGCGATCGCCTGCTGAGCGGTGGAGCGAATGAGTCGGTTCAGATTTGGGATGTCCATACTGGGCAATGCCTAAAAGTGTTGCCCGGACATATGGCGGGTGTTTTCTCTGTGGATTGGAGCCGGGATGGAACAACAATCGCTATCAGTGAGCTTAATTCAACGCTGAGGATTTGGCATGCCCCAACCGGGCAATGTACTCGGACGCTCAAAGGACATCACTGTGCGATCGCATCAGTGGACTGGAGTGTAGATGGACAGACGATCGCCGCAGGTGATGCAACCGGACAAATTCGCCTCTGGAATGTGATCACAGAAACATCGGTGGCGATCGGCAACCATGACAATTGGGTTTGGGCTTTAGCCTTCAGTCCCGATGGCAAAACGCTGGCAAGCGGCTGTTTTGACTGCACGGTGAAGCTGTGGGATTTGGACACAAAGCAGTCTGTGATCCAGTCTGTGATTTTACCTTTACCCGTTCAGATGGTGAGTTGTGTGGCGTTCACCTCATCCGGGCGATACCTGGCTGTTGGATATCACCAGCAGAATACAATTCTGATCTACGACTGCTTGGCAAAAACAATAGCTCAAACTTTACAGCCAAAAAAAGCCGGGATTTGGTCGCTGGCCATCAGCCCGGACGATCGCTATTTAGTGTGTGGTGGCGAAGATGCGATGGTGGTTTTATGGGATCTGCAAACCGGAGAATGCCTTCATACCTGCGAGGGGCACCTCAGCCAGGTGCATTACACCGCATTCAGTCCAAAAGGAACCTGCTTTGCCACTGGCAGTTATGACCACACCATCAAGCTGTGGGATCGATCGACAGGAGCTTGCTTAGCTACTTTAGCAGGTCATACAGGGCAGATTTTTTGTGTGAGATTTAGCCCTGACGGTCAATGGTTGGTCAGCGGCAGCAGCGACGGCATGGTAAAAGTTTGGCATGTAGAAACAGGAAGATGTACGCTGACGCTGCATGGTCACACGGACGGAATTTCTGGTCTTGCCTTCAAACCGATTTCAGCAGGCAGCAAGACGGATGCTCAGCACTTGGTTAGTGGTGGGCGTGATGAAATGCTGAAAATTTGGGATATGACGACAGGAGACTGCTTGAAAACTTTAAGAGCCGATCGCCTTTATGAAAAGATGAATATTACAGGCGTGACGGGTTTAACGGATGCTCAACGGCTCTCTCTGCAAGCCTTGGGGGCGATCGAGGAGATGCCAGGTTCGTAGTAAAACACGATCGTTGTTTGCCGTTTAGCTAAGAGTTGTGATATCGTAAGAAATCGTGCGGACGCATAGCTCAGTTGGTTAGAGCACTACGTTGACATCGTAGGGGTCACTGGTTCGAGTCCAGTTGTGTCCATGGTCTGAACCCCGTTTTTTATTGGCATAATTGGCATAATGACTTTGCAAACAGATTTCTGACCTGGGAGGCTTTTTCATTTAAGCCGAATCTAATATATTAAACTGCTGTCGGATGTAATCAGTTACCTAGATTTATAGATTTTCATCTATGCAGTTACTACTTAACAGGGTGCTAGTTGTTGGCTCCGGAGTCATTATTGGATTAGGAATTTTACCGGCCTACGCGCAAATCTCCGATCGCCAAGTGGATGTGCTTGTAGAAGCATTGCGGCAAGCGGCTCCTCAAACAGGCAGCGCAGAGGATGGTTTGTATAGCGATTGGCAAGTTTTGCCAAATAATATTCCGCGTTGGTCTGAGTCTTGTATTGGTAGGATGATCTCACCTTCCGAGTTTGACGCTGATCCAGGCATCGCACGGGACATTATTACCTGTGTCATGCAAGATGTGTTGCGCGAAGAATATCGCAATAGTGGAAGTGATGAGGCGGTTGCTGTGCGTCGTTCTGCGGCATGGTGGATGACGGGTGATCCAACTCGCTATGATAGTGGCGATACGGCATCCTATACGCAGCAAGTATTTAGCCTATATCAGCAGCAGCTTAACTCAACGACTGCTCCTTCCCAACCTCAAGCTGAATCGATCGCTCCCTCTGAGCCGCAACCTTCGGTTTACGATCGCTACATGGAAGCGGGCTACACCGCTACAGAGCAACGAGATTATGAGACGGCATTGCTCTACTTTAAACGGGCACTCGATGAACGTCCTGGTGACATTTATGCACAGCAAGCGATTCAAAACGTAGAAGGCTATCTGACTCAACCATAAACGGCTCTCTTCATGAGTGAAACAATAGTGATGAAACGACTCTTAAATTTGGTCATTTTTAGTTGTGTTTTGTTTTATGGTTCTGTGGTGGTTGCGGCGGAAGAATGGATTGAAGTAGTGGTGAATGGGGTGGGCGATCGCTTCCTTATCGATCAAAACTCCATTGAACGCCAAGATAACATCATTCAATACTGGGAATACCGCTATTTTGAACAGCCTAACAACGCCTTCTTGGACTTTGAGATTGAGCAACCTGTTCATGGAGTCATGCTCTATCAGTCAGTAGACTGTGATTCTGGCGTGGTTCGGCTAAGGCGATTGGTGGTTTTCGATCGCGATCGGCAAGTGATCCGTCGGGAAAACTATGACGACAACGGTGAACTGTCTCAACCGATGCAAGGAAGCAGTGCTGAGACTGTTCTCCGCTATGTCTGCAATCAACCACAAAGCCGCCCTAGCTAACTCCAATGTCCCAAGCCGCCTGGAAGAAGTCTAGTTCACACTGCATGGCATAGCGGTAGGTCGATCCCACCTCTGGGGTTAATAGGGCATACTGATTTGCCAATTGCATCAACTGCACTACTAACGGTTTAAACTCATCGCTACCGTAGGTACGAATCCAATCGCCATAGTGGTGATCTGGGATTCCTGCTTGTGCAAGTTTCTGCCCCAAGAAAGCATACAGCTTCATGCAAGGCAACATGGCTGCCGTTGTGATCCCTACCTCCTGACTCCAGGCTGTTGCCAGCAAGAAATCGGTATAGCGTCGAGTGGCAACTCCTGGTTCAACAGATTGCAGATTCACGCCCCACTGTATGGCATAATTTCGGGAAAAACTAAGCGACAGCCGCGATCGCTTCCTGTCCATGTTTCCGCAGCAAATCCATCAGTTCATCGCGGTAATCATGAAAGACAGAGTTGCGTTTGACGGTATGAGTGCGATTGGGGAGATTGATGGTCATTACTTTTCTCACTGTGCCCGGACGCGCCCCTAATGCAAAGATCCGATTTGAGAGAAAGACCGCTTCTTCAACGTCATGCGTGATCATGAAGACGGTAATGCCTGTGCGTTGCCAGAGGTCAAGCATGAATTCATGCATCGATTCTTTAGTGTGAATATCTAGCGCCCCGAACGGTTCATCCATCAACAACACTTTCGGCTCAGAGGCGAGTGCCCGTGCGATCGCTGCTCGTTGCTTCATTCCACCCGATAGCTCTTTTGGCAACGATTGAGCAAATTTAGCCAATCCAACCACACTCAAATAGTAGCTAGCTTGCTCTCGTCGAATTTTCTTAGGAACACCTTGCAGTTTGAGTCCGAATTCTGTGTTGTCCTGGACGCTCATCCACGGGTAAAGCGTGTAGTGCTGGAATACCATGCCGCGATCGGGGCCTGGTCCCGTAACTCGCTTGCCATCCACCTTGACTTCTCCACTCGTGGGAGTATCTAATCCAGCAATCTGTCGCAACAGGGTAGACTTGCCTGAACCCGATGCACCCACCGCGCAGATGAATTCACTTTGCTCGATCGTCATGTTGATGTCTTTGAGAACAACTAACGTTCCTTTCTGCGTCTCAAAATCCTTGTTTAAGTTATTGACTTGCAAAAACATGGGAGAAACCTCACTGATGAATTTTGAGTTTTGAGTTTTGAGTTTTGAGTTTTGAGTTAAGTCAGACTAATTCAAAACCTGACACTCAACATTGAGAACTATTTCAGAACTACCGTTTCTGACTTGCCCATTTGCACGAGACTCTCAGAAAATACTGGAACAACAAGTCGAATAACAGCCCGATTACGCCAATGACAATCAACCCGACAAAAATTTCATCCGTTCTGAGAAAACGACCTGCGACGCTGATCCGACGACCTAAACCTTCCGTTGCTGCAATCAGTTCAGAAACAATGACTAATTGCCATGCGGCAGCTAAGTTAATTCGGCAAGCATCAATAATTCCAGGCAACACATGAGGCAGAATCACATGAGTCAGAGTTTCCCATCGATTTCCGCCTAGGATATAAGTCGCTTCAATTAAGTCTTTGGGAACGAACTTCACCGTATCCATTACCATCAATGAGTTGAAGAAGAAAACCCCAACGAAGATGAGTGTGATCTTAGGCTCTTCACCAATACCGAGATACAAGATCAACAGGGGAATAAATGCTGGAGCAGGCATATACCGAATCAAACCAAAGATGGGTTCTAGCAAAGCTCGAATACTCGGAAAACTGCCCATTAAAACACCAACTGGAATAGAGAACAGTGCTGCAAATAAGAACCCAACTCCAACGCGCCAGAGACTCGCCACAGTGTCTTTCAGAAGTTCACGAGTACCCCATAAGCGCCCGAATGCCTCCATCACTTGACCCGGTGAAGGCAAAAATTTAGGATCTATGTTTCCAAAAGCTGTTACTGCCCACCATAACCCTAACGGAATGCCGATCGACGCAATCATCAATCCTGTTTGGAGCGGTTTAGGAATGTCTTCAGCCAATCGCCAGAAAACGGTAGGATGAATCATTTTCGGCTTGATATAGGATTGAATCGATCGAGGAGGATTAACGCTTTGACTCATGGTTCAGTTATTTTTGAGTTTTGAGTTTTGAGTTTTGAGTTTTGAGTTAGCTCAATGAATGGAGAACTCACAACATTTAAGAATTCTTGTTTTTTTCGGCGTAAGCTCTCACAAAGCGATCGTCAAACAACTGGGTAATGTCTGGCTTTTGAGCCGCTAAACCCGTTTCTACTAAGAAGTCCCCCATCTCTTCTGCCGCAAACAGGAGTGAGGTCATGTCGTTGGCAGGTTGAAACGCTTTCAGGTTTTCTTCGATCGTGAAAATCTGAGTGCCATCTGCATATTGCTTGTATTCATCGACGCTGACCCCTGCGCGTTTCGCCATAATGTCGTATGCCTGTTCTAGGTTGGCATTCATGTAATCTAATGTGGCAAACCAGGAATCTACAACAGCTTGCACCTTGTCAGGATTTGCTTCCACAAACTTGCGAGTGAACACCAAGTGATCCGAAATGGCTCCTGGAAACTCTTTGGAACTGAAGAGTTCTTTACTGCCTGGACGCTTCAATGCTTGCGTAGTAAACGGGGCAAACACTGCCACCGCATCGATTTGTTCAGCCACAAAAGCGGCGGCAGCTTTACCTGTCTCTAGAGGCACAAATTGAATATCTTGCCGTGCTATGCCCGCCTTGTCTAAGCCCAAGAGCAACAGGAAGTGATCGACCGTTCCTTCCTCAGCCGCTACTTTTTTGCCTTTCAAATCAGCAATAGAGTTGATGCTTTCTGACACAATTACCTTGTCATTTCCGGTGGAGTTGTCGTTCACTAGCACAACTACTTGATCGGCACCGCCAGAGACAGAGCTCACCGTATCTCCCAGGGTTTGACTGTTTGCATCAATTTGTTCAGCCGTCAGGGTACTGATAGATTCCAAATAGCCATCAAACCATTTCAGTTCAACAGGAACATTGGTTGCTTCAAAAATTCCTTGTTCCTGAGCCACTTGCCAAGGAAACCAACCCGGCCATGCACTGAATCCTAGCCGCACTGCACCCGCTACTGATGAAGAGGCTGCCTCCAATTCAGTTGTGGTTTTAATGTAGACTGCTGGATTTGTGCAACCGACAATGAACGATAGCGTAATGAGAAAGAGAACGCAGTAGGAGAGAGGCGATCGCAACTTCATGATATATCCTCATCAACGGATTGAATCCAAATTGGGCGCTGATTTAATCATTTTGCGGAACATATTAATCGTTCAGTAAATATTTTTAAAGTGGCTGCACACCCTGCATATCCGGTGTAACGGAAAGAGTGTTCGCTAATCTGTTACACCTGCTACACGATCGTTTAAATGAGCAAATTAAAGATAAAATCCAGTTCAGGTAGAGTGGGTGCTGTCCACCGTACAACTATCAATGATTGGGCTGAATTTGCGATCGTATCCAATCAAACCACACATTCAAGCCTTCACCTGTCTTTGCAGAAACAGAAATGATTTTGACATGAGGATTCATCTGCCGCACATTCGCCACGATTTGATTCACATCCACATCCAAATGAGGAGCCAAATCCATTTTGGTGATCAGCAGACAATCTGCTGCTTGAAACATCACTGGATATTTCAGTGGTTTATCTTCACCTTCTGTAATACTTAAAAGTGCGATCTTGGTGTGTTCACCCACTTCAAATTCTGCTGGACAAACGAGGTTTCCCACGTTCTCAACTAGAACCAAATCAAATTCCGATGGATTGTATTCATGAGCGAATCGATGAATTCCACCAGATACCATTTTGGAATCCAAATGGCAGGAGCGCCCCGTGTTAATTGCAATCACCGGAACGTGATATTGACGCAGGCGATCGGCATCTAATTCAGTTGTCATATCGCCCTCGATCACTGCAATTTTGAATTCATTAGTGAGAGCCGCGAGTGTGCGTTCCAAAAGAGCAGTTTTTCCTGCACCGGGACTACTCATGATGTTAAAGCAAGTAATACCCCATTCATCAAAATGAGCGCGATTGTGATCAGCGCCTTCTTGGTTCGCATGGAGCAAGTTGATTTCCAGTGCAGCATCAAATGTTTGGTGCATGGTTAGGGAATAGGGACAGGGAATAGGGGATAGGGAATAGGGAATAGGGAATAGGGAATAGGGAATAGGGAATAGGGAATAGGGAATAGGGAATAGGGAATAGGGAATAGGGAACAGAGATTAGGGAGCGAGGAAGTGAGCTAGTGAGCTAGAGATAGGTTCTATCAATGTGTCACACTGTCACTTTGTTGTATTCTGGCTTTTCAGAGACAGCATATTCAATTCGATCGATTTTTAGTTCTCGTCCAGAACGAATATCTTCCATTGGCGATCGACAGGTTGGGCAGGCATATTGAACGCCAATCTCCGGGTGATAGTCTTGCTGACAGCAATGACAAAACGCAATCAGTGGCGTTTCTCGAATGAGTAATGTTGCACCTTCTAGAAAAGTGTTGCGCGTTTGGACTTCAAAAGCAAACTGTAAACTAGCAGGTTCAACACACGTAAATTGTCCAACAATGAGATGAATGTGCGAGATTTCTGGAGGTTTTGGTTGAGATTCCCACCAATCTCTCACCGTCAGAATCAATGCTTTTGTCATGTCAGTTTCATGCATTACTCAAATCCTCATCACTCAGCCCTCAGCCCTCTCAGTCCTCAGTCCTCAGTCCTCATCACACCCACGCTACATCAACCGCCATGTTCACTTTAGGATCGATGTAAGCGGGTTTTTGCTGACGTGGCAATTGTCCTGACAATACCAAATGTGCCATCGTGTCACAGATGACGCGAGTCGCCATGAGTGCTGTCATGTCGCTGACATCATAAGGTGGAGAAACTTCAACCACTTCTAAGCCACAAACAGGCGCACGTTGCACAATTTTGCCGAGGAGATACAATGCTTCGCGGGGCAACAGACCACCGGGTTCGGGCCAGCCAGTTCCGGGAACGAAGCCTGCATCAATGCAATCGATGTCAAAGCTAATCCACACACAATCAGTGCCATCTAATGCCTTCTCAAGCGCGAAGTTTACCGCCGCATCTAAGCCCATTTCCATGATGTCAGTGACGGTCAGAATGTTTGTTGCTCGTTCTCGACAAACTTTTACGCCCTGTCGAGGCACTTGCCAACCGCCAATTCCCAATTGCACAAGATTTTTCGCAGGTGCATTTGCCATATTAGTTGCATGGAACCACGGACAAGTGTGCATTCGCTCATCCAGATCGGTTTCTTGCGTATCAACATGGCGATCGAAGTGAATAATTCCCACTTTTTTATCACCCAAATGCCGACAAATGCCGCGAACAGTAGGAAAGCCGATCGAATGATCGCCTCCTAAAATAATTGGAAATGCACCAGAACTGAAAATGTGAGCAATGCCTTTCGAGATCTGATCAAACGACTTTTCGTTATTACCAGGAATAGTGAAAATATCGCCGACATCACAAAGTTCAATTTGTTCTCGCAGGTCAATTCCTAACTCAAAGTTATAGGGGGTATACAGTGCAGAAATCCGGCGAATTCCTTGTGGACCAAACCGCGTTCCCGGACGATAGGTTGTCCCAGAATCATGCGGAACACCCACGATCGCCACATCATAGTCCCCAACTCGACGAACATCTTCTATATAAGGAGCTTTAAGAAATGTGTTGATTCCAGCGTAGTGTGGCAATTCACCGCGAGAGAAGGTAGAAATAGTGCGATCGCGAATACTTTCCGCCGCTTCTAGCCCATACTCCAACCCTTTAGAAACTTCTTGCTGCCAGCCTGTTAATGGCAATCTTGTTTCTAGTTCCAGCGCCCGTTCTGCTTCAGTTGGGACATGCCCATTTGAATCAGGGCTTTGAAAGATTGGATTTTCAGAAGGGGTTGTGGTCATTTGAACACCCTCAAAAGTTAGAATATTGCAATGAGTGTATCAGCTTGTGAACAGCCAGAAACAACGAGAAAACCCAGAAGAAACGATCAGTTGCTGTCAGTCAACTGAAGTTCCTCCCGGGCTTTTCTCCCGCCGTGTAGCTAGCAAATCTGCAACTAGAAAACCAAAACCTCTAATCGAATGCTAGCTTGCTTCTCTCGGACCAGACATTCAAGCCATAAATAGCTATGTTGAATCGGAACCCTAGAAGCAATTAATTTTTGAACTTGACTAATAATTAACAACAGTTCGATCTCAGAGATGTATCAGGAGATACGAAATATTAGACATCTTGCTGTTAGTTAAGGAACCCTGACAAACCACGCTCGCTGAAGCAATACAGCAATGGCTCTCCCAAGATCGCAGTTGGTTTAGGATGGTGGTTGTTTGCGCCAGAAAACCTTTGTAGCCTCTGGCTAATATAGCTACAGCGGTTTTCAGATGAGTAAGCCACAGTTGTGTGTGGGTGGGTAGATGAGTGGATGAGTGGATGGGTATGCGTGTGGCTTATGCAAGTGAAACTGGCTGTAAGTGCTAAGTTTTGAGGACTGAGTGCATCATTGCGAAGATCTCTCGCTGCTTCCACCGTTCGCTCCCAAAGCCTTTAAGGTAGCTTTCTGTGCCTCAGTGAGTCCGGTCGCATGGGTGAAGGTCATGCCTTCATAGGGGCGAGGAGACTGTAGCGTCTGGAGGCATTCACTAGTTTGAGTTGACCAATATTTGATCGTTTCATCTTGCCCTGCGCTGAGGAGGAGCGGCAAATGCGGATCATGCTGCAATGACCACACCCAATTTTGATGCCCAACCAGCGTTGCTGTGCATTCGCCAGTCTCAACGTTCCAGGCTTTAATGATGTTGTCTGCACCGCCGCTATACAACGTGTTGCCGTCTGCACTGAACACAACTGAAAGAACTTGATTGGGATGTCCTGGGATTGTTTTAACGCACTGCCCTGTAGCAATATTCCACAAATTGATCACACCATCATCACCGCTAGTCGCTAGCCAGCGGGAATTTAGGCTGAATGCAACCGTCCACACCCGATTGAGATGTGCCTGCCAGGTGGAATGGCATTGACCCGTCGCAGAATTCCAGAGTTTGATGGTCTGGTTGTAGCCTCCGCTTGCCAGCCAGTTACCATCAGGACTAAAGGCGATCGACAGCACTGAACTCGAATGCCCCTGCAATGTTTGCCGACATTCACCCGTTGCTACATCCCAGAGTTTGATCGTCTGGTCGTAGCTCGCGCTAGCAAGGAGGTGTTCTGCGGGATGAAAAGCGATCGCCCAAACCCAGCTTGTATGCCCCTGTAGCGTCTGTAAACAGTGACCTGTATCGGGATTCCACAGCTTAATGGTGCGATCGGTGCTGGCACTAGCAAGCAGATGTCCGGTGGGATGAAAAGCGATCGAGAAAATGCGCCCAGTATGACCCCGCAAAACTCGAAAAGGCTGCGTCTTGACGGTTGCTGAACCCCTGTGGTGAGCGATAGAGGCATCAAAATCCCAGAGCTTGACGGTCTGGTCTTCGTGGCTGCTGGCAAGCAGTCGCTGAGTTGAATGCAGTGCGATCGCATAGATCACATTGCTGTGTCCTTGTAGGGTTTTCGTACAGTGTCCGGTTTCAATCTCCCAGAGACGAGCAGTATAGTCTTCGCCACCGCTTGCCAGCAGATCATCGTGGGGATGAAATGCCACAGACCAAATTAAGTGGGTGTGTTTCTGAAGCGTTTTCCAGCAGCGTCCAGTTTTAATGTCCCACAGTTTGATGCTCTGGTCATAGCTACCACTTGCCAAAAATTGACCATCTGCACTGAAGGAAACCGACGTTACGGTTTTGTGATGTCCCGTTAGAGTGTTGAAACAGGTGTCAGTTTCAAGATCCCAAAGCTTGATCGTTTGATCAAAACTGGCACTGGCGATCGTCTTACCATCTGGGCTGAATGCGATCGATCGTATCCAGTGTTGATGCCCCATCCATATAGAGAGACATTCTCCGGTTACTACATTCCAACTGCGGATTGCACTATCTTCACCTGCGCTGAACAGGATCTGTCCGTTGGGATGAAAAACCGCACTCCAGACACAGGCGTTGTGTCCCCGTAGTATCTGTAAGCAGTCTCCAGTTGCCACCTCCCAGATCCGCACGGTTTGATCGCCGCTGGTGCTGGCAAGTAGACTACCATCGGAACTGAATGTCACAGCAGTAGTGATGCCTGTATGCCCAACCAGCACCTTCAGGCATTCGCCTGAAGAGATATCCCACAGCCGCACCTTATGGTCTTGTCCATCGCTTGCCAGGATGGGATGAGTGGGGCTAAATGCCACATGCCATGCCCAGTTGTTGTGCCCTTTGCAGAGGGTGATCTGCTGCCCGTCTGCAACTCGCCAAATCTGAACGCCGCCTGTTGTGTCGCTGGTGGCAAGCTGCTGCCCATCGGAACTGAAAGCGACAGAGGTGACTCCACCAAAGGTGGACGCGAAGGCGCACTGAGCAAACTCAGCGGCTGAGAAATCAACTTGATGCAGATTAACATCCTGTAAATAGGCTTGACGAATGCTTAGCCTGGAAAAATCATAGCCCGTGATATCTGTTTCTAATTGCCGATAAAGATTGAGTAAGTTGCCGCCACCATATCCTGAAGCGTCAATGGGCTGTTCTTTGAGTTTTGCCAATAAGCGATGCAGTTTGTGTTCGATTTGTTTAACTGAACCAAGATGCACTGCTAAGCGATCGATCACTGGCTGTACAATCACCCGAATTTGACTATCGCGAATATAATCTTTAACCTGTGCTTTCATCAAAGCATGACCGCTCAATAAGCTAGGGGCTTCTGCCACAATTTCATCGCTCACCTGTTCAACCAGTCGTTCTGTGATGTATTCCATTACGACAGGTTGTTGAGTAAATCCAGCAGAGGTGCATTCGATCAAGCCACGCCAACGCAAAGACTCCAACAAGTCTAGGAGCTTGAGTCGTGGAAGGGTCGGAAGGATATCAGCTTGCAGTTGTGAACAGTCCACAGGTTCCCGGTTAATGGCAAGCCAATACATGATCTGCTGTTCCATTGGTGACAGCCGATCGCACTGCTGTTGCAACAAGGTGCCAATTCCGCTAAAGGCGCTACTGCCCTGGTCTAGAAACTGGGCAATGTTGCCCTCAAACAAATCTCGAATCGAAGTGGCAGCAATTTTGAGTGCAAGGGGATTGCCTCGATAATGAGCTACCAAGCGATCGAGATCAGGGACAATTGCTGTTAAGCCTTTGGTAAATACGATCTGGTAGCCAGTCTCGGCATCCACACCCAATAGCGACAAGGTTCGGACTGGCAGAAAATCCCCTTCTTGGGCAGCGATCTCCTGGGGTTTTTCGCGAGTCGTTAACAGAACACAGCTTTGATGCGCGACTTCACCTAACCGCTTCAGCAGTTCTCCATACCCTTCGTAGCCAACGCGATAGGTGCCAGCCCGTTTGCCACTTTGCAGCACGGCATCGAAGTTATCTAGAATTACCAGAGTTCTTGATACCCGCAGTTGCTCAATCAAGCAAGAAAGTTTGCCACTGATGGTTTCAGGTAAGGGGCTGTCTTGAGCTTGGTTTTTGGTCTGGGCTTGAGCTAAAAAACGGATTAGCGTGTTCAGCAAGTCTTCGAGCGAAGGAGCATCTCGCAGCGATCGCCAAATCACGCTCTCAAATTCGTCTTGAACTTGCTCTGCAATCTTGACTGACAGCGATGTTTTTCCGATGCCGCCCATGCCCAGCAGCGTCACCAGACGACAGCGTTGGCTTTGCCTCTCCCCAGGAGAATCGCGCCCAATCCACTGCTGGAGCGTGGTGAGTTCATCGGTCCGTCCGTAGAAGATGGAGACATCGATCGCTTCCCCCCAATCCAATCGACGGACTAAATCGTATTTAATTACCTCACTCTTCAATCCCATGTTCCGTATGGCTCGCTTCAGCACCCCCTGAAAGTTGAGCTTGGTAATTTTTATGTCATACACCTCTGAAAGCGTTTGCCACAGCTTGGAGCCAGTGTCTTTGATGTAGCCCGGATCATAGCCAGAGGCTCTGGCAATCTCTAGATACGATCGCCCTTCCCAAGCTTGTCGGAAGACCAATTCTTGAACCTTGGTGAGTTGTCCTTGCTCAATGATTTGCTCAATGACGGCGATCGCTTCTTCAACGGTCATAAATGCTACTTTTCAGGGAGAACACACAAACTTAACGTGCTGAATCGTTTAATGCTTTGCCATTACCCATCTGGGTACCCGCTTTGTAGCCACCCTGTTAATCACCGTGAAAATACGGTTTTTTTAGCCCATTTTTTATTTGTAGTACACTTCTTGCCTGATTTGTGGGATCTACAGAGAATTTTTAGATTCTCCATCTGACCTTCGTCTGACCTTCATCTGACCTTTTACCGACCGCCAAGGCTGGTGCATGAAAGTTAATCTGGCGTTTGTAAAGGCACAATTGCTAGATTCTGGAGAAGACGGATGGCTATGCAACCTAGTCGCGACTGCACTGAACTTATCAAAGAGTCAGAGGGTTTACATTACAAATTAGCTGACGGAACGATCGCAGCCTATCCCTCTTCCATCCTTCTAGCGAGGAATAAATATAATAGAGATGATGTTCCTGTTGTGATTTTGAAGGGTATGGTTACGCCTCGTGCAGCTCGTCCAACGCTGCAATTCGTCGATGAGTATTGTGAAC